>PMLI01000430.1:187-2951 GCA_003158835.1 Acidimicrobiaceae bacterium | reverse complement strand
AACGGCATCGCGCCCATTCTGCCAGTCGCGAGCCGCTTGAGTGGGCCGTTCACGACTCCATGGCCGCCGCGGTGACCCCCCATCCGTTTGGGAAAGGGCTCACCGTCAGGGATAGAAGGTCGTTGCCGGACCGGTATACGCAACTGGCCGGAGTGCCCGCCGGGGGAGTGCTGCACCCCCTGTACTGCGGGCCACGGGCCGGGTAGGGGTTGGAAAAAAGGGCGGCGACGGCGCCGGGACTGGCGTCGGCCAGGGCTGCCTTGCGGCTACGCGCCGCCCACGCGCCGACCAGTTCGTAAGCGGCCTGAGAAATGGTCGGCGCCGGCGACGGAGGTGTCCAGGGCGCCCGCTTGACCGTGGTCGTCGTCCGGGCCGCCGTCGGTGGGGTCGTGGACGGAGGGGCTGTCGTTACGGCCGCAGTCGTGGTGGTCGTCGCGGTGGGCGCAGCCCTCGTGGTGTTCGCCGCCACCGTCGNNTCGTGGTGTTCGCCGCCACCGTCGTGGCCGTCACCGTCGTGGCCGTCACCGTCGTGGTGTTCGCCGCCACCGTCGTGGCCGCCGTCGCCGTCGCCGTGCTCGTCGCCGGTGCCCTCGTGGTGCTCGACGTCAGTGCCTCCCGGCCCGGCCCGCCGCAGGCACCTGCCAATGTGGCCAGTCCCAGCGCGGCCAGTCCCAGCGCGGCCAGTCCCGCCCGCGTCGCCCGCCCTGTCTTGCGCACCGCCGCGATCATCGCAGGACCGGGTCGGTCGGTGCACGGCGCCCCCGCCCCCGCCCGCGGCGCCGGCCCGCGCATGGCGCGCCGGGCGCGGAAGGGACATATTTGCACCGGTGCTACTGGTCCAACCCATCCTGGTCCAACCCATCCTGGTCCAACCCGTGCTGGCGGTGTCCGGGGCGGGGTCGAACGCGCTCTTCTACACCCTCCTGGTCCTCCACGTCGCGGCGGCGCTGACCGGCTTCGGAAGTATCGGCTTTGCCGGCACTTACGCCGGCCGTGCCGCGCAGCTCTCCGCCCCCGACGGCGGGGCCGACCCGGCCCCGCCCTCCCCGTCCCTCGGCGTTGGGGCCGGCCCTGTGGTGGCGGCGCCGGGCCCCGACGCCCCTCCGGCCATGACGAACGAGGAGCTGGTGCGGTACTTCCGGCGGCCGGCCCGCCTTTGGTGGGCACTGTTGGCGGTGCCCTGGCTCGGGTTCGGGACGCTGGCGGCCGACCCGCACGGAGCAGGAGTGGGCCAGGCGTGGACGTTGGCGGCCTTTGCCCTGTGGGTGGGCGCGGCGCTGGTGGCCGCGGCCGTGGTCGTTCCGGCCTTGGGCCGGGTCCGTGCCACGCTGGTGCCCGCCACGGCAGGGCCCAGACCGGTCGCCCTCGGCGCCACCGCCCTTGACGCCACCGCCCTCGGCGCCACCGCCCGGGCCCGGGCGGCCCGCTCGGGCCGGCGGGCGAGCCGGGGGGCGGCGGTGTGCGACGTCTTGTTCGTGCTGGCCTTGGCGCTCATGATCTGGCAACCGTGACCGCCGCGTGCGGGAACCCACTCCTGCCGCGAATGCTCAGCCATTCATCAGTTGGATGCCATAATGTTTATTATCGGAGCTTTCCGACGAAAGTCTTATCGCTTTTTGTTTCACATGCTGGACTTGTAACGCTAAGCTCTGAGTTCTGTGGTCCCACTTGCACCGGATGCCGATGACAAGTGCGAGACGCTTGCCATCACGGATGATGAACAGGTGACGGCCCCGACCGGCGCCCGGACCGGGCGGCCGGGAGAGTACCGCGGCATACCTGTACCGGAACTGCTCGCTGATTATCGTCTAGCCCTGGTCTCTCGCAGCCTCGACGACCGGGAGATTACCTTGCAGAAGCAGAGCCGGGGCTTTTTCCATATTTCCGGGGCCGGTCACGAAGCTCTGTGCCTTGCTTTGGCACATTCTTTACGGTCGGGGTACGATTGGTTTTTCCCTTATTACAGGGACAGGCCCCTTGCCCTTTCCCTCGGCATCACTCCCACCGACATGCTTTTACAGGCGGTCGGTGCCGCTAATGACCCGGCGTCGGCCGGCCGCCAAATGCCGTGTCATTTTGGGTCGCGCCGGCTCAACATCGTCATCCAGTCGAGCCCGACCGGGTCCCAGTGCCTGCCGGCGGTCGGTTGCGCCGAGGCGAGCCGGTACATAACCGCTCATCGCCACGAAGGACTAGCCGGTTGCGCATCGCATGAGGACGAGATCACGTACGTGTCTATGGGCGAGGGAGCAACTTCTGAGGGCGAGTTCTGGGAGAGCCTCAACACCGCCTGCACCCTGCGCCTACCCCTGCTGTACCTCATAGCCGACAATGGCTACGCGATCTCGGTCCCTTCCGCTCAGCAATCCCCGGCCCCGATATCCGAACTGGTGAGATCCTTTCCGGGGCTTTCGGTCCACCGCATGGACGGCCGGGATTACTTCGAAGTGCGCGCCAAGGCCCCCGGTATCGTGGCCGGCGTCCGCCGGGGCCTGGGGCCGGCGCTGGTGCACGCCACCGTCACGCGGCCGTATTCTCACTCGTCGGCTGATACCCAAAGCAAGTACCGGCCCAAGTCAGAGCTGGACGACGAGACCCGGAACGACCCTATTGTCCTCCTGGAGCGGGCCCTTCTCGAGGGAGGCGTGCTCTCGGCGGACGAGCTCATCGAGATGCGGGAGGAGGCCCGCCGTCTGGTCGCAGATGCGGCCAAGGTGGCTCTGGCGGCGCCCCGGCCGGATCCCGCCACCGTGGCCTGTCACTT
>PMLI01000430.1:0-159 GCA_003158835.1 Acidimicrobiaceae bacterium | reverse complement strand
GTCTTCGGCGAGGACGTGGCCGATGCCCCGCCGGATCTCCTCGATGAGCTGGAGGGCAAAGGGGGCGTGTTCGGCACCACCTTCGGACTGCAGCGCAAGTTTGGATCCGACCGCTGCTACAACACCCCATTGGCGGAGGCCAACATCGTCGGCCGGGCC
>PMLI01000014.1 GCA_003158835.1 Acidimicrobiaceae bacterium | reverse complement strand
ATGATCGGGCCGAGGATGTTGGGGATCATGTGGCGGAAAATGATGCGGGCATTGCTGAGGCCGAGCGAGCGAGCGGCTTCGATGTACCCCTTCTCCTTGATGGAGAGCACCTGACCCCGCACGATGCGAGCCACGGCACCGAAGGAGAAAAAGGCGATCACGCCGACGTCGAGGGTGATGCCGCCCTGGCCGCCCAGCGCCGTCCAAAAGGCGATGGCGAACACCAGGTAGGGCATGGCCAGCACGACGTCGATGAACCGGGCCAGGATGGTGTCGACGACGCGCCCCATGTAACCGGCCAGCATTCCCAGGACGGCGCCACCGGCCACGGCCAGGCCGGCGGCCACGACCCCGACAAGCAGCGATATCCGGGCGCCGTAACAGATGCGCACGAGAATGTCCCGGCCCAGTTCGTCCGCGCCGAGGACGAAGTGCTGGCCCGGGCCCACCGGGATCCCTTCCGGCGACAGCCCCGTCATGTGGAACTGGGTATCGGGCCCGTGGCCGGCGATGGCCGCCACCACCGGAGCGAACACGGCCAGGCAGGCAATCAGCGCTATTACGACCGCCGACCCTATGGCCACCCGGTCGTGGCGCAGGCGCTCGAAGGCCAGCTGCCACGGGCTGCGGGCCCGTACGGCGGGAGCGCCGAAGTCAACGCCCTCGCCCGGTGCCTCGGGCACGCTATCGACGAGCATCTCGTCATAGACGCTCATGGGCGCGGGTTACGCTCAAAGCCAGGTANNAGCTAAGCCCGGCCGGCACCGCCCTGGCTAAGGGCTGACTCAACAATAACTACCTGACTCTCAGCGTACATCTATCGTCTCTGCGTTGAAGGGGCGCTGCGCGGGTGGGCACCTCGAAGTCCTGTTGTCCCAGTGCGTGCGAGGTTTTTGACGCGTCGTCCCGATCACCAAAACGAGGGAACGGCCGGTGTATTATGAGAGAGTTGCTCCTAGCGAGGAGGAATACTCTCATAATGAGACCTGAGCGGTACAGCCCTGAAGCGCTGATCGGCCTGCTGCGACAACGGAAGATCGCCACCATGGACGACCTCAAGGCTGCGCTGGGCACTCAGGCGGACGCCACGGTGTTCCGCAAGCTGGCAGGGCTTGAGTACCGCACCAGCTACTCGCACCGGGGGCGGTACTACACCTTGGACGAGGTCGCCCGTTTCGACGAGCTCGGGTTGTGGTCGTTCCGCCAAGTGTGGTTCAGCCGCTTTGGGACGCTGGTGTCAACCGTGGAGGCGCTGGTCGTCTCCGCCGATGCCGGCTACGACGCGGCGGAGCTGGAGGCGGTGCTCAACGTCGAGGCCAAGGGGGCCCTGCTCAAGCTGGTGCGCTCGGGCCGTCTGGCCCGCCAGCAGGTGGCTGGCCGCTACGTGTACCTCTCGGCCCAGGGCGCCGAGCGCCGTGCCCAGCTGGCAGCCCGCTCGGTCTACGACGCCGAGGCCAGCCGGCTTTCCCTGGCCCCCGGCTTGCGGGTGCTGCCTGACGAGCTGAAGGCGGCCATCGTGCTGTTCTACAGCCTCTTGGACGAACGCCAGCGCCGGCTCTACGCCGGGTTGGAAGCCATGAAGGTCGGCCACGGCGGCGACGCCCAGGTCGCCGAGCTGCTCGGCATCGACCCCGGCACCGTCGCCCGGGGCCGAGTAGAGCTGCTCGCTGGCGATATCCCCCCGGGCCGGGCCCGCCGCCCGGGCGGGGGACGGCCGTCGGCAAAAAAAGCGTCCCCGAAGTGATCGAGGCGATCGGCCGCCTCATGGAGCACGACACCGCCGGTGACCCGGTCAGCGGTGTGAAATGGACCAGGCGCACTACCGAAAAGCTGGCCGAGGAGCTGGGCTCGGCCGGCATCGTGGTCTGCCCCAACACCGTCGCCAAGCTCCTAAAGGGCCTCGGTTACCGGCTGCGGGCCAACGCCAAGAAGCTCAACCGGCAAAAAGACCCCGGCCGCGACGCCCAGTTCGCCTACATCGCCACCATGCGCCAGTCTTTCGCCCAGGCGGGCTGGCCGGTGGTGAGCGTCGACGCCAAGCACCGGGAACTGGTCGGGGAGTTCAAGAACCCCGGGGCGACCTGGGTAGAAGAGCCCATCTTGGTCAACGATCACGACTTCCCCTCCCAGGCCAAGGGCGTCGCCCTGCCCTACGGCGTCTACGACCTCGCCGCCAACCACGCCTGTGTCTCGGTCGGCACCACCCACGACACCCCGGGCTTCGCCGTCGATAACCTGGCCCGGTGGTGGGCCTGCCACGGCGCCCGCCGCTACCCCGAGGCCAGGCAGCTGCTCGTGCTGGCCGACTCGGGCGGCAGCAACGGGGCNNACGGCCTCACGGTTACTGTTTGCCATTACCCGAGCGGCGCCTCGAAGTGGAACCCCATTGAACATAGGGCGTTTTCCGAGATCAGCAAGAACTGGGCGGGCCAGCCGCTGACCGACTACGAGACCGTCGTCAACTACATCAGCACCACCCGGACCAAGACCGGCCTGCGCGTCGACGCCCACCTCGTCCGGGCCGACTACCCTACCGGCGCCAAGGTCAGCGACAAGGAGATGAAGGACCTATCGGTCCGCCATCACGACACCCAG
>PMLI01000220.1 GCA_003158835.1 Acidimicrobiaceae bacterium | reverse complement strand
TTTGGGGTCGCAGGGGGAGCGGCTGGCTAGGTCGAGGGCCTCTTCGAAGAGGCCGGCCTCCTTGGCCGCGGCGAACCACTTGGCCTCGTCTCCAGCAGTGGTGCCGGCGAGGTCCGCCAAAAGCTGGCGGACATCTTTGTGAGGATATTTCTTGGCCACAGCGCGAAAGGTGGCGAGGTACGTGCTACCACGGTTCGCCCGCAGGCCATAACGCCCGTAGGCCTCATCGACTAGGCCGGACGACAGGAGGATCTCCTCGCAAAGCCTGTCGACGTCACCGTCCGGTGTCCAGGGCCCGCGACAGCTCTCGGCGTAGCGGAGCGCTTCTGCCTTGTGCCCCTTGGCCGCCAGCGCCCTCACTGCCCAACGCTTGTAGGGCCAGACGCAGTCGCCGCGGACGATGTCTACGACCTCGCCGTAGCGCTCAGCCCGGTACAAGGCGCTCAGGCAGGCGGAGGTGCCGTGGAAGTGGCCGTGTAGGCGCGGGTCGGGGCTCAGGGCCATGCGGGTCGTACCGACCAGGCGGTCAGCCCACACTGACGCCTCCTCTTTCGAAGCGCAGAGATTTCCCCAGTAATCGGCGAGGATCTCTATGTACGGCATCTGGTCGGCTTCGTGCGCCGCCCACAGTCGTTCGAGCCAAGCCTGGCGGGTGGCGGGGTCAGCGGGCGCAGCGGCGATTATGGGGACGAGGGCACGGACGGCGTTGTTTACCGCCGTCCCGATGGCCCCCGAAGAACTGTCGACATGCTCCAGAGCAGGAGCGACCCGCTCGAGGAAGCTGACCGCCCCCTCGGCCGCCAGTACCGGGTCACGTCGGCCCACCTGTTTGACCTCGCTTACCGCCTCCTTCACGCGCTGGACGGCGGGCTGGGACCTCCAGCCGAAAGCGTGGCGCCTGAAGCGCGCTTTGAACTCCCACTTGTAGCTGGGAACGGATGTAGGCGCTGGGCTCATGTCTTGTGCTCGGCGGTGGGCCGATGAACGGGGTTGTCAACTCCCGCGGTGGTGACGAGGGTCATCTCCATCAGATTGCCGCGCCGAGCCGCTGGCCACAACGAGGCCCGGTGCTGGCTGGCGCCCAGCACGCCGTCTCTTAGCGAGTACCCCGTTTTCGGCCGGTTGATGTGCTTGCCCTCCCGACTGGCCCGCTCATTAGCCGCAAGATGCCGGCGGCGCCGAAAGTCACCCGGTTGGGCCCACGACGACCCTTTGGCCATGCGGCGCCAGTATGACTTACGGTACCCTGCCACGCGCTGACTAACGTCTCGCGCCCCAACTCGTGAAGACCGTCCTAGCAGCGGCACTCTGCGTCCTACTTGGCACTACCGGGAGTGGCACCGGGAGCCTGGTAAGCCTTACGGCCACGGCTGCTCCCACGGCCACGCCCGTCAACATGGTGCCCACTGTTAGCTACCAGAACGACCCCGCCGGTGCTCGGGAGCGTCATTCGGCCATGCTGGCGTACGTCTCCGGGCTCCAAAACGTCGTGCGCCAACTGCCCCAGGCGGGGGAGAGCATTATCTCCCAAAGCGTCTGCTCTCCCGTTGTGGAGTATTGCACCCGGTACGTCCAGACCGAGGCCGACCTCGGAGGACCGGGCCGAGCTATCACCGTATCCGACTACAAGTTCGCCAACAGCCCGAAGGTGTTCGGCAATGGCGTCGAGTTGATGTACGTCCCCTCGACAGCGGACCATTTTGCGCTGTCCTTCGGTTATAGCGAGGACGGGGGTGGGATCGGCGGGGTCGGGTACTACATGGAGTTCATCTATCTCACTCCTGCCCTCCTAGCTGCCATACGGGACATTCTCCCCGTTGACTATTTCGACAACATGGTTTCACCAGCTCTCTTGAACGGCAACGAGTTCTCCATAACCGACAGCCCGGAATACGAAACGACCACAAACGAGGGGATCGGTACCCCCGGCGATGCAGGGACTGTCGTCGCTTCGTTGGACGAGTTCATGGGCTCGGCGCAGAAGTTCCGCGCCCATGCGCTCCTACGTGAGGGGCAACTCTTGGCCGAAGTGACGGCGGAGGTCGACGCCGGGAGGGTGACGAAACCGGTCGATTGCCACTACCCCACGAACGGTGCCGCTCCGGTGTGCCTTTATACCGCACTGTCCAGAAAAGACAAGGCCTACGAGATCGCCCGAGCCAAGACAACCATCGGCGCGGCCGAGTCGCTCATCGATCGGCGCTTCCAGGCCATGTACTCCTTGCTTTCTTCGCAGATTGTTTGGGCCACCTGCGCCGGTTGCTGGTCTGGGGCCGGAAAGACAACTCGCACCGCCGAGTAGGCGGGCGATGAAAGTCTTGACCGGGGGCCAGGGTCGCTGGGCACATCATCAGGATGCCACTGGCTCTTGGGTGGCGCCACCGGCTGTTCTTAACTACCGCCTGGTCGTGACGGCCACCGCCGAGCGCTCACTGGCTCGCCTGTACGGGAGCGTCGCCGCTGCGATCGCCGAGTTCATGACCGGGGTGCTGGTCGGTGAGCCTCGCCGGGTCGGTCACCCACTGCAACGGGAGCTCGCCGGTCTATGGGCGGCGCGTCGGGGCTCCTACCGTGTTGTCTACGAGGTCGACGACGACGATGCCACCGTGGTCGTTCTGCGGATCGACCATCGCGCTGACATCTGCCGGAGCCGTTGACGCCTCGACAGGCGTGGGCCTAGCGAGAAACGTGGGTCAGGGGGCAGGTAGCCACAGGTCGGCGCGGCCGGCTCGGCGTGGAGCTTTGTACCAAGTCCCCACTCCGACACTCCTTCTGACCTCCGTAAATGCTTATCTCGACGGGGTCGGTTGGACCGGTCGCGGGAACGCCGGCTGCGCGGGAGTGGCTACGCTCGCCCGCGAACCACGCGGATAGCATCACTCCGTGCGGCTTAGCCAAGAGGAAGCGCGGGTGATCGGCTGCTTGATCGAGAAGCAGCTGACGACGCCGGACCAGTACCCATTGACGCTGAACGCCCTGCTCCTAGCGTGTAACCAGTCCTCTAACCGCGACCCTGTGGTGGTCTTCGATGAGGGCACCGTCGACCAGACGCTAGCGGCGCTCAAGGTGGCCGGGCTAGTGCGCATCGTCCACCCCTCGCACGGCCGGTCCGTCACTCGTTACCAGCATCTCCTACAAGAGCAACTCGCGATCAGCGNNCCTCAGGGGGCCACAGACAGGTGGCGAGCTGCGTTCTCGCAGCGCGCGCATGTGCGAGTTCGATGCCATCGCCGAAGTTGACGTCGAGCTCGGGCGTCTCAGCGGGCTGCCCGAGCCAGTCGTGGCTCGCCTGCCGCGCCGGCCCGGGCAGAAGGAGGAGCGCTGGGTGCAGCTCCTAACGGACAGCGCGACTGGCATACCCGGCCAGCCGGCGGACGACCTTCCTAGTGGGGGCGCGATCCCCACCCTGGCCTCTGACGTGGCGGAGATGCGCGTCGAGGTTGCCGAGCTGCGGGACAAGGTCGCCCAGCTTTGCGACGATGTGGAGACGCTACGGCGAGCCCTCCCCGGCGATGGACGTGTAGTTGGACCATGTGCCCGCCGATGACGAGCGCTTCTGTGCCGGCACAAACGGTGGCCACGTCGGCCAAGGCGACAAACCCGAGGTCGTCGGCCACCGAAGCGGCCCGCAGGACAAGCTCGTTCAGCGGGAGAACAGCCACTGGCGGAGCTCTTCGGCCGTCGCCCGGGTGCACGTAGGTGACTTTGTCGAACCGCAGTACCGCGATGCCGCAGCTGGCCAGGCCCCACGCCCGACGGTAGTCCTTCATCCTGGCCGGGAGTGGGGAAGGCCGCGGGCTACGGTCCGCTCTATCGCCGTCGAAGCAGGAGACGGAGCTGTGGGCCCACGGCCCACCGTAAAGACGGCGTTCATTAAGCGACCTCGATGGAGCCGAGGACCTCCCGGACCACCAACCGCGGCCTGAGCGCTATCATCGCCGGCTATGCCGACCGCCTCCCGCGGGCCCGGACCGGGCCCTGGGCCGGTCGGGCCGACCACATCGTTAGGCCCTAACGCCCGCCCCCTGACTTGGAGGCCGGTAGGAGCTGTGCTAGTGGCGGCGTTGACGGTTGCCATGTTGGCCCTGACGGGGCCGGCC
>PMLI01000463.1 GCA_003158835.1 Acidimicrobiaceae bacterium | reverse complement strand
TGTGGGGGACGATGCCGACGTCACAATGACGGAGGTAGGGGGGCGACTCGAGCGGCGAGCGAGGTGGCAACAAGTGGACGTTGCGGTACGACTGCACCACCGCGCTCACCTCCGGGGAGGGAGCAAAGCCGAGTAGGACGATGCTGATGCCCGTGCCGGCCAGCAATCTCAGGGCGTGTGCGTCGATCCGCACCGACAAGGCGCCGAAATAGAGGGCTCGTGGTCGGGGTACCGCCTTCAGGTCGGCGGGCTCGGGGGGCATAGGTCCCGGGTCTTCCAGGCCGAAATCGCAACCGTGCCCGACGTAAACGGCGCCCGGGAGGTCCGCAATCGCTGCTTGCGAAAGCCCGAAGACATGTTCGCTGCTCCGGGCCAGAGCGTGGCGTACTTTCGCCAACCGCATCCGCAGTTCCGGCGGCGTTCCGGGCCAAAGGTGCAACAGATCGTGAGTGACCAGAGCCGTCCGTGAACACCAAGGGGCGAACACGTGGTGGAACCACCAGTTGACGTCGCTCACGCCACAGTTCAGCAAGAGGGGCTCGTTGAGGCCGGAGGTCTCTACCACGGCCTGTCCCAGGGCCATGACATCGAAGGGCTGGCCGTGCACCTGGTAGACGTGGACCCCGTTCAGGATGTCCACCGTCAAAGTGGGGTTTTCACCCGGGCGCAGCCCGACCGGCTCCACGTAGGCGACCGTGCGGGCCTGACCGGAGGCGACCAATGATCGCGCCAGTGACTCACTGGCCCGCCCCAACTGGCCGTAGTCCGACTGGAGCCAGCTGACGATGATATCCGGTTTGTCCATTGGCCCCGGGTTCACGCCGTCACTCCCACCAGAGGTCGGCGGGCCCGCGCCGCGCCTTCGTCGACCGTGATCCGGCGGTATAACAGCAAGGCCCGCAGCACGGCTTGGTCCATGTCGTAGTAGCGATAATCGGCTAGCCGGCCGGCGAAGTACGCGCCGGTCAGCTCCCGGGAGGCGGCCTCCAGGTAGACCTTGTGCCGCGCTCTGCTCCCAGCGTTCAGGACCGGGTAAAAGGGCTCGGTGATGCCGGGCTCGTGCGCCACGGGGTACTCCTCGGTGACGGTGGACACGGCCGCCGCCTGACCTGTCAGATAACGGTGTTCGAGCGTCCTGGTGTAAGGGTGATCATTGGGATAATTGATAACCGCTACGGGTTGTATGTCTGAACCGGGCTTCGTCTGATGGTGAAAACGCAGGCTGCGGTAGGGCAACGACCCGTAGCGGTAGCCCATTAACTCGTCGACCGGCCCTGTAAAAACGAGCCGGTCGTATGCTGTTGTCCCCCTGGCCTCCTCGTAGGACGTCGCCGTGCTCACCGTGATGTTGGGGTGGTCGAGCATGCGCGCCACCATGGTCGCGTAGCCTTCGGACGGGACACCCTGGTAAGGGTCGTCGAAGTACTCCGTCCGGCGGCCGACAAACATCGGGACGCGTCCGGACACGGCCCGGTCAAGGTCCTCGGGCCGGCATCCCCACTGCTTTGCCGTGTAACCGAGGTAGACGTTGCGATAGACCAGCTGCGCCAGGGACCGCAGGGACGGTCGTGGCGATCCCATCAGCTTCAAGATGGGGACCTTGGTGCCTTCCGGGTACATCTCGAGCAGTTCGCGCTTCAGCATTTCCGCCTCCGAGGCGGAGAAAAGGCGGTCGATGCTGTCGAAGTTGAACGGCAGAGGGACCAGGTCGCCCTCCACCTCGGCCAGAACCTGGTGCCGGTAGCCGCGCCAATCGGTGAACCGGGACAGGTACCGCCACACCGTTGAGGAGCTGGTGTGGAAGATGTGGGCGCCGTAGTGATGGACGATGACACCGTGTTCGTTGGTGCCGTCGAACGCGTTCCCAGCGATGTGGCGGCGCCTGTCGACGACGTGCACCGGGTGGCCGAGCCCGCGGGCTATCCTTTCCGCGAGCGTCGCCCCGGTGAGGCCGGCGCCGACGACCAGCCATCTGGTCCGCATATGCAACCTTCATCGACGGGGCGGAGCGGGATCTGAGGCTGAGCCCGGAGGTCCGCAGCTAAGCGAAGGAGCGAGCAGTGGCCCGCCGATGGCCTCTTAAGTCTCGGCCCGCCCATGGCTAGGGCACTCAGGCGAGGGCGGCGACGTCGTGCCGGTTGGACAGGCTGGCCAGCCGGCCGGCGCTCGGTTCGAGGCGGCGTCGGTAGTCGTCATGGGCGGCGACGGCGGCGTAGTAGGCGTAGCGGCGCTTGGCGACGCGCTCGGAGGGCTCCGGCGCGACGAGCTCCGGGTCGAGCTGAGAGTTGATGGCGTCACGCAGGAGCAAAAGGGCTTCGGCTCTCATCTGGGAGATCCGGGAGTCCGTGACCCCGAGCTCCTCGGCCAGGACCTGCATGGGCAGTTCCTCGAAGAAGTAGCCGACCACGACCCGGCGCAAGCGTTCGGGTAGGTGGTCCACGGCCGCTACCAGGTAGGCGCGCTTCTCAGAGTCGAGGATGTCGTCGTCAGGTGAGGTGGCGCCCGAGAACAGGCCCTCCTCGCTGCCCCCTTCGATGGGCAGCGCGTCGAGGTTCAGGACCAGGGCCCGGTAGACGTCGGTGTTTATGGCTTCGAGCTCTCCGGCGGTGGCGCCCATGGCGGCGGCGACCTCGGCCGTAGAAGGCTGGCGCCCGAGCTTGGCCGTCAGCTGATCGGTGACCTGGGCGAGATCCCGGGCCTTGGCCCTGACCGAACGGCTGGCCCAGTCACGGGCCCGCAGTTCGTCCAATATGGCACCGCGGATGCGTGATGACGCGAAGCGCTGGAACGAGACGCCCCGCTCGGGTTGGTACGACTTGGCTGCTTGGGCCAGGCCGGCCATGCCGGCGGAGACGAGATCGGTGCGGCATACGTGGCGCGGGATGCGGCCCGCAATCTCGGAAACCATGTAATTGACCACGGGAAGGTGAGTGCGAACGAGCTGCTCCTCTGTCGCTGCAGCTTCCTCGGTGACTAAGCCATCGGCGGTGCTCCGCCGGGCTTCGGTTCGGGCAGAACTATCAGGGCGGCCCCAGGGCATTTCCTCACATCGGGCCCGTTGGCCCAGATCTTTATAGGACTTAAGTCCCTACCGGGCTCTCACGGCCGCCGCGCCACCGGGCCAGCCAGCTCGTATGGAAATGATATGAAATTGACTTACATACCAATCTGCGTTCCTGAATCCCACGTTCTGTGGTCAAGTGTACCACCCAAATCTCTCTCAGTGTGGCTAAATTGCGGAGATTTCTGGTCCTGGGCCCTCAGGTGTAGCCCGGCACTACCGATGAACCTCGTGTGGAGCTTGGAGACCAAAGAGACCAGGTGCTAAACGACGTGTCCACCGTGCTGTGGCGCGAACGTCAGTTGCTGGAGCTCCTCGTCTTCAAGCTCGAAGAGGAACAGCTGCTCTTGAACGCCGGGAAGGCGAGGTGGGTCAACCACGCCTCCCGGGAGGTGGAGATCGTGCTCGACCAGTTGCGGGCGGCCGAACTGCTACGAGCCGTCAAAGTGGAGGCGGCCGCGGTCGAGCTCAGCCTCACCTCTTATCCGGGCCTACGCTCGCTCTCCCAAGCTGCTCCCGATCCGTGGTCTTCGATCTTCGCCCGGCACCGCCAGGCGTTCCTGGAGCTGACGAGCGAGGTCCGTGACCTGTCCGAGCGCAACCGGCACCTGCTGGCCAAGGGCCGTGACGCGGCCCGGGAGGCGCTCAACTGGCTCACGGGCAACGGGAGCCCTCCGGCCCAGGCTTACACGGCGACGGGGGTGGCGTCGCAGTCTCCCGCCGGCCATCTTCTCGTGAACGAGGCGATCTGAGGTGAACAACCCGTGAGCAACTTTTCGGACCTTTCCGTCGGGCTTTCCGGACTGGAAGCCCAACAAGTCGGCCTGGACACGGTGGGCCAGAACGTTGCCAACGCCAATACGCCGGGCTACGTCGAGGAACGGGCCCAGCTGGGCGCGGTCGGTTCGGTCCAGCACCTGGGCTTTGACGAGAGCGCCTCCAAGGAGCCCGGCAACGGGGTCGAAGTGGCCGGGGCCCAGCGCCTCAGCAACACCTACCTCCAGCAGCGCAGCTACACCGAGCAGGGCAACCAGGGCATGCTCAGCGCCCAGCAGAGCGGCCTCCAGGCGGTCCAGGAGAACTTCCCCGAGCCTTCGACGACCGGGATATCGGCGCAACTGACCCAGTTCTGGCAGGACTGGTCGACGTTGGCGAACAACCCGTCCGACGGGCCCACGCGGGCGACGCTCGTGCAGGATGCCACCAGCCTCACCTCCTCGCTCAATCAGACGTCGACAGCGCTGACCACGCTCAGCCAGCAGACCGTCCAGGGCATGACGGGCACGCTGAGCGAGGTCAACCAGGAGACCGCCCAAATAGCGTCGCTCAACCAGTCCATGCTGCAAGGCACGGCGGGGAGCGGCAATGCCAACGAACTGGCGGACCAACGCGACCAGCTGATATCCCAGCTGTCCAGCCAGATCGGCGTCAACGTCACCTACAACGGTGATGGCACGGCCAACGTGTACGCCGGCAGCGAAGCACTGGTGTCCGGTGTCAATTCTCAGAAGCTGTCCCTGTCGAGCAGTGGGCCGCCCTATTCGTTGGTCTTCAGCCAGTTCAAGTCGTCGTTCCAGCCCAGCAGCGGGCAACTGGCGGGGAGCCTGACCGTCGTCAACCAGTACGTGCCCGGCTATCAGGCCAGCCTCGACCAGGTGGCTCAGAGCCTCATGGGTTCTGTCAACCATCTGATGAGCACCGGTTACGACCTCAACGGGGACCAGGGCAGCCCCTTCTTCCTGGGCACCGGAGCTTCGGATAGCGAGGTGAACCCGGCTGTGGTTGCCGATCCCTCTCTCATAGCCGCCGCCGCCGCGCCGACCGCGTCGGGCTCGTCGGCCACCAACCAGGACGGTAGTATCGCGGCCGAGGTCGGGGAGCTCCCCAATTCCGCCACCGTCACCCTCGAGGAGCCGTCCGGTGGATGGTCGACCGGCGCGTCGAGCTCGTCGTGGTCCGGCTCGACCACGACCACGGGCCCCGAAGCCGACGTCGCCTACAACCAGCTCGTGACGGGGGTAGGCCAGGCCACTTCTTCAGTGAACAACAACCTGACCAATCAGCAGGCGGTCACGACCAACGTCAATTCGGCGTTGCAGTCGGCCACCGGCGTCAACACGGACGAAGAGATGACAAACATGGTGATGTACCAAAACGCTTATGACGCCTCGGCCAAGTTCATAAGCACGGTGGACACGGTCCTTCAGACCCTCGTATCGATGGTCGNNCGACGTATCCCGCATCACCCAACAGAGCGCCTCGGTCCTGATGGTGGCCGACCTTCAATCGGGCCTGGCGCAACTCGCCCAATTGCAGGAAGAGGTGGCCACCGGTAAGCAGATTATCCAGCCCTCCGACAATCCCAGCGGCACGTCGGAGGTGCTCTCACTCAACGCTCAGCTGGGCCGTTTTCAGCAGTACTCGTCCAACATCTCAGACGGCCAGTCCTGGCTGAACACGGCCGACACCACCCTGGGCTCGGTGGTGAAGGCCCTCGACCAGGTCCAGACGGACGTACTTTCCGGAGCCAACGGTGCGGCCCAGTCGGCCGGCGGCAACCAGGCGCTGTCGCAAGAAGTGCTCAGCATAAAGCAGCAGATCTTGAGCCTCGCCTCGAGCACGTACAACAGCCGGCCCATCTTCTCGGGAACTTACGGGGTGTCGCCGTACCCCCAGGGGTCGGCGGGCGGGGTCAGCGACCCCACCAGTTCCTCCTACGACGCCAACGTTGCCTACGCCTACGCCGGCAGCTCGTCCCCCGTCACTCGGGTGGTCGCGCCCGGCCAGACCGTCAACGTAAGCCTCACGGGGCAGCAAGTCTTCGGGTCGGGGTCGACGAGCGTGTTCGCATTGCTGGACAAGGTCTCCCAGGATCTCGCCAGTGGCAACACCACGGCGCTCAGCGGCACCGACCTCAGCCAGCTCCAGACGGCGCTCAGCACGGTCACACAGTCCCAGGGGACCGTGGGCACCATGGGTACCTCCCTGGCCACCGACGCCGCGCAGGTCAGCAGCAAGGTCACTGTCATTCAGGGCCAAGTCTCCATCCTGACCGATGCCAGCGAGGACCAGGTGGTAACCGAGTTGGACCTGCAGGAGACGTCCTACCAGGCGGCGCTGGAGACGACGGCCAAGATCATCCAGCCCTCTCTCGCCCAGTTCCTGTCATGACGACCACCAGCTTGACGTCGGCCACGGACCGGGAAAACGCAGAGCTGCATTTCGCCGCCGGCGTACCAGGCTTCCCATTGGCCAAGTCCTTCAGCGTCAAACCGTGGGGCAACGAACCGACCCCCTTCTACGTCCTTGAGTGCGCCGACGTGGTCGGGCTGCGCTTTGTGGCGGTACGGCCCGTCGTGTTCTTCCCGTGGTACGAGCCGAGGTTCGGTCCCGAGGTCTACCAGGCGGTCGACGCCGGCGGCCTCGAGGACATACTCGTGCTCGTCATCCTCACCCTTCACAGCACGGCGGAGAAGAGCACGGCCAACCTGCTCGGCCCGCTCGTCGTCAACGGCGCTACGGGCCAGGCGGTGCAGGCCGTCCTGTCCGGCTCGGGCTACTCTCCGGCCACTCCCGTCGTCAACCGGCCTTAGGGCACGGGCACCGGGCCAGCCCCGAGCGCGTCCCGGGGCACCGTTGCACCTTTAGGGGGCAGTCGAGCTACTAGGCTCCGGCCATCGCCCAAGGAAGGAGCGAGAGGTGCTGGTCCTCACCAGGCACGTCCATCAGAGCATCGTGATCGGCCATGACGTGGTCGTCACCGTGCTCGAGGTCCGCGGCGACCAGGTGCGTCTGGGTATCACTGCCCCCAAGGAGATCCAGGTCCACCGGGAAGAAGTCTTTGTCGCGCTCACGGCCGCCAACCGGCAGGCCGCCACCTCCGCCACCGAACTGGACGCGTTGAACGAGCTGAAGCACCCCCAGGTGCCCGGCGAAGAAAGTCCCCAATCGTAAGTATGCGTGGCAGGGCGGTGTGGGCGGTTTGTCCAATGGTGATGTTGCTGGCGATGACCGCCGTCGCGACCATGGCCCCGACCGGTGCCGCGGCGGCGCCGCCAGTCCGCCAGGCTCGGGCCGGCGCCGTGGCGCCGCCGCTCGCCAGCCGGCCCAACGAGCTCAACGGCCTGTCGTGCCTGGCCGGTGGTACCTGCGTGGCGGTGGGGTACTACGACGACGGGCAGAAAGACCAAGCCCTGATCGAGACGCTCGTCGACGGCACGTGGCGCGTCACGCCCAGCCCTGACGAGGGCTCCAGCACCAACGTCCTGAACGACATCTCCTGCTCCTCGGCCCGCTCCTGCGTGGCGGTGGGCTACTACTAC
>PMLI01000577.1 GCA_003158835.1 Acidimicrobiaceae bacterium | reverse complement strand
GGTGTTCATCACGAACGGCCCGTAATGCACGACCGGCTCCCCGATGGGTTGGCCCCCCAGGACCAGGACCTCGAGGTGACCCGTGCCAGAGCCCTGGCGGCCGTCGGCCCGGACGCTCATCCAGTCCCCGGGGCCGAACGCCACCAGTTGGCCCATGTGCACCGGCCGGCCGTCGCCGCCGGCTCGGCCGGACCCGGCCAGGATGTAGACGAGAGCGTTGAAGCCCGGATCCCACGGGATCTCCAGCAATGCCCCCGGGGACAGGGTGGCGTGCATGAGCGCCATCGGGGTATGCGTCGAGCCGGGACCACGGTGCTCACCAAGTCGGCCCGCCACCACCCGAACCAGGGCCCCGCCGTCGGAGGACGACAACAGGGCCACCTCGTCGGGCTCCAAACCCTGGTAAGCGGGCGAGATCATCTTGTCCTTGGCCGGCAGGTTCACCCACAGCTGGATCCCGTGGAACAGGCCACCCGAGACGACAAGCTCCTCGGGCGGCGTCTCGATGTGCAGTATGCCGCCGCCGGCGGTCATCCACTGCGTAGCCCCGTCGGTGATGAGGCCACCACCGCCGTTGGAGTCCTGGTGGGCGAAGGTGCCGTCGATCATGTAGGTCACGGTCTCGAAGCCCCGATGGGGGTGCCAGGGCGTCCCCTTGGGCTCACCGGGCGCATAATCGACCTCGCCCATCTGGTCCATGTGCACGAAGGGGTCGAGGTCGCGCATGGTCAGACCGGCGAAGGCCCGGCGCACCGGGAACCCCTCGCCCTCCAGCCCGCTCGGCGCCGTGGTCACCGAGCTCACCGGCCGTTCCCTCTCCCGGGACGGGTCGGGAACGGGTACTTTCGGCAGCGTCGTCAGATCATTGACAGTCACAGCAGGCATTGGGACCTCCGATCGATGTTCCACACATAGTCGCTACTTCCCGCGTTCCGGCCCGCGTCCGGCCGGAAGTCTTCACGCCGCCACCGGGGCCTCGCGGCTGTCCGCAGGCCCGGGCGACTTTTGACCGTTAGCCCCGTGCGGCTCCAGGGCTGCGGCGAGCACGTCGCCCACGGTCTCGGCCAGGTGAAACTTCATGGCCGCGCGCACCGTCCCGGGGACGTCGTCGAGGTCCGGCCCGTTGCGGGCGGGCAGGACCACCTCGGTCAGCCCGGCCCGGTGGGCGGCGAGGACCTTCTGTTTCACGCCGCCGATCGGGAGCACCCGGCCCTGCAACGTGACCTCTCCGGTCATGCCTACCGCGGGCCGGAGCGGTCGGCCGGTGAGGAGGCTGACGAGGGCCGAAGTCATCGTCACCCCCGCTGACGGCCCGTCCTTGGGGACGGCCCCGGCCGGCACGTGCACGTGGAAGCGCCGCCCCGACAGGGCGGTCGCATCTATGCCGAGGTCGGCCGCGTGCGAGCGCACGTAGGACAGGGCGATCTCCGCCGACTCCTTCATGACGTCGCCGAGCTGGCCCGTGAGGGTCAGGCCGTCGCCCCCGTCCATGGCACTGGCCTCGACGAACAGCACGTCGCCGCCGGACCCGGTGACGGCCAGCCCGGTGGCCACCCCGGGGACGGCGGTCCGGTCGGCCGCCTCGAAGAAGAACCGGGGCCGGCCCAGCCAGGCCCGTACGTCGGCGCCAGTGACCACGACGGGGGCCGTGGCTTTACCGGAGGCGAGCCTGGTGGCCACCTTGCGCAGCAGCCGACCGACCTCGCGTTCGAGGCCGCGCACTCCTGCCTCCCGGGTGTAGTCGGCGGCGATGGTCCGCAGCGCTTCGTCGGCCACCTCCAGCTCGTCCGTCCGTAGCGCGGCGCGTTCGAGCTGGCGGGGCAGGAGGTGGTGCCGGGCGATGGCGAGCTTCTCCTCCTCGGTGTAGCCGTCGAGGCGGATGACCTCGAGGCGGTCGAGCAGCGGGCCGGGGATGGTCTCGGCCACGTTGGCGGTAACGATGAACAGCACCTGGGACAGGTCGAGCTCGACCTCGAGGTAGTGGTCACGGAAGGTGTGGTTTTGGGCCGGGTCGAGCACCTCGAGCAAGGCCGAGGATGGGTCGCCCCGGTAGTCGGCCCCGAGCTTGTCGACCTCGTCGAGCACGATCACGGGGTTCATGGTCCCGGCTTCGCGCAGCGCCCGGGCCAGGCGGCCCGGCTGGGCGCCCACGTAGGTACGCCGGTGACCCCTGATCTCGGCCTCGTCGTGCACGCCGCCGAGCGATACCCGCACGAAGGTGCGCCCCAGGGCGCGAGCCACCGACTCGCCCGGTGAGGTTTTGCCCATACCCGGCGGGCCCACCAGGGCCAGGACGGCGCCCGAGCCCCGGTTGTCCACGGGCGCCAGGCCCCGGTCGTGGCGGAGCTTGCGCACGGCCAGGTGCTCGAGGATCCGCTCTTTGATGTCCGAGAGGCCGTCGTGGTCTTCGTCCAGCACAGCACCGGCGGCGCCCACGTCGAGGTTGTCCTGCGAGGTCTTGCCCCACGGGATCTCGAGCACCGTCTCGATCCATGTCCTGGTCCAGCCCTGCTCGGGGCTCTGCTCGCTGGTGCGCTCCAGCCGGTCGAGCTCGTGCTCCACCTCGGCCGCCACCTTCTCCGGCATGCCGGCCTCGGCGAGCCGCTTGCGATAGGTCGAGACGACGTCGTCGCCGCCCTCG
>PMLI01000109.1 GCA_003158835.1 Acidimicrobiaceae bacterium | reverse complement strand
GCCTGGACGGGTGGAGGGCCGCCGTCGACCGGCGGGCGGTCCCGGGCTGGCAGCCCGCCGGCTTCGGGGGTGTCCCCGCCTACGTGATGCCCTCTTCGAGCGGCCGCAACGCCCGCACCTCGCCGGCCCAACTGGCGGGCCATCTGCGGGCCGCTCTCGGGCCCGGCCCGGGGGCCTAATATTCCGGGGCCTGTCCTGCATAATGGGCCGGGCATGATGGGCCGGGGGCGCGCTTGTACGACGAGGAGGGGTCATGACTGAGATGGTTGGTAGCGCCGGGACGGCCGAGGGGGCAGGCGACGTGGTGCCCAAGGCCCGGGTGGGCTTCGTCGGACTGGGGACCATGGGCTTGGCCATGGCCGCCAACCTGGCCCGAGCCGGGTTTCCCCTGACCGTGTACAACCGGACGGCGGGCCGGGCCGGCCCGCTCCTGGCACTGGGCGCGGTCGAGGTCCGCAGCCCGCGCCAGGTGGCTAGCGCCAGCGACGTGGTCGTCACCTGCGTGCCAGACGCACCTCAAGTGGACGAGGTCCTGTTCGGTCCCGGTGGGCTGGCGGAAGGACTGGCTGAGGGGTCGCTGGTCATCGACTGCTCGACCATCAGCCCCGCCCGCACCCGCGACTTCGGGGCCCGCCTCGCCACCCAGGGCGTCGCCATGGTCGACGCTCCGGTCTCGGGAGGGTCGGAGGGCGCCAAGGCGGGGACGTTGACGATCATGGCGGGCGGGGGCCCGTCCGATGTCGAACGGGCGCGCCCGGTGCTCGGCGCCATGGGCCGCACCATCACCCACCTCGGGCCGCTCGGCTCGGGCCAGGTGGCCAAAGCGGTCAACCAGGTGATCCTGTGCGGTAACTACCTGGGCGTGGCCGAGGGCATCGTGCTGGCCCTGAAGGCGGGCCTTGACCCCGAGCTCGTGGTCGGCGCGCTGTCCGGTGGGGCGGCCGGGTCCTGGGTCCTGCAAAACCGGAGCAAGCCGATGATCGAAGACCGTTATCCCCTCGGGTTCAGGATCGCCCTCCACCGCAAGGACATGGCCATCGCCCTCGAGCTGTCCCGTCAGGTCGGCGCCGTGCTCCCGGTGGCGGCGCTCGCCGCCACGCTCGAAGACGGGCTGATCGCCACGGGCCACGGCGACGACGACAATTCAGCCCTGGCGAGGGCGGTGCGGCAGCTGTCCGGGCTCTAGACCGGTCCCTGTTCAGCCCTGCTGATCATTGTGGCGACCTTGCCGCTGCTCGTCATGGTGGCGATGTTGCCGCTGCTCAGCTGCCTCACCGAGCCCGACAACGCCCGTTTGGAATAGTTGCCACCACGGGGCGCCCATTTTCCCCCTACTCGTAGGCGAGGCCCCGGGCCGGTTGGTTCCGGGCTCGGGGCCTCCCCTTCATATCTGGACCGGTCAACCGCGAGTGGCGCGGTTGGCGGTGCTGCTTACGTGCCGGCGATGGCGGTCACCGGCAGATTGGAGGACACTCCGGCCGGCTCAACCGCGGCTTGGGCGTCGCCGAAGCCGTAGACCCTGCCGTCCGAACCAGCCATGTAATAGCCACCGTTGTCGGGGCTGAGGGCGATGCCGACTATGTCATTGACTTTGACCCCTTCGCCCGGCAGCGAGCCATGAAACCTCGCTCCGGTGCCAAAATTGAAGGCACCGCCGTCGCCGCCCACGAGGATGTAGCCCCGTCCCGTGGAGGAAGGCAGGATGGCCCGGATGTCGTGCACGTGCTTGCCCAGACCCGGCAGCGACCCGTAGAAATGGGTGCTCCCGAAGGTGAAGACGCCACCGTCCGAGCCCACCAGCAGGTAACCCGCGCCTCCGGGCGCAGCCACCATCCCCACGACGTCCTTGACACGGAGATGGATGCCCGGTAGCGAGCCGTGGAACTTGGCGTCGCCAAACGTGAAGAAGCCTCCGTCGGCGCCCACGAGGTAGTAGCCAAGGCCGTCGGTCGTGGGAGCGATGGCCACTACGTCCGAGACATGCTTGCCGAGGTCGGGCAGGTCGCCGTAGAACTTGGCGTCACCGAGGGCGGTAACGCTGCCGTTGGTGGTGACCACCCAGTAACCCTTGGCGGTGGGGCTGGCGGCCATGCCCACGACCCTCCCGGTGGTAGCCGAGGTGGCTGCGTTCCCGAGCGACTGTGCTGCCCCGGAGCCGAAGATGTGGCCGTTGGCGGTGGCCAACCAGTAGCCGGCCGCGGGCAGGTCGATGACCTCGCCGTAGACGGTTGAGCCGGACGGCTCGAAGAGGGCCGTGCCGGAATAGAAGGCCTGCACCCCGCGGTGCCCGCTGGAGAAGTACGTGGCCTGGCAGGTGGCCTCACCCGTCGAGGTGTTGAGGGCGACCTTGTCACATCCGGCCACCGGTGCGCCGTTGTCGAAGAAGTTGACGGTGCCACCGTTGGGCATGGGGAGCACTTTGGCGGTGTAGGTGATGGCTTGGCCGACCGACGCCGGGTTGGCCGAGGACGACAACGACGAAGTCGTATGCGCAATCGGCGGTGCCGTGGTGGTCGTCGTGGTCGCCGCCGCAGCGGGTGAAATGGTAAGGGCCAGGAAGCCGCCCACCATGGCGAGCGTCGCCACTATCGCCGTGAGCGGTGCAGCATGCCAAAAATGCCAGTCTCTGCGTTTATAGGTCATCTTTTTCCTTTTCTGTAGACGTCCAGGTCTGCTACTTCGTCTTTTCCACCACGTAGGCGCTGCCAACCACAGAGGACCGCCTTTGTCATGTGGCCTCCGCCTGCCGGTCGATGCTTAGGGCTCGCGCTCTCAGGGTGGGTGGGCCGGGCTCCCCCGCCAGCCAGACGACTATCAGCTCAGGCTCAGGTCCCCGCGGGACCACAGGAGGGACAGTGAAGAAAGAAGACCCGACGTGGCCCATGGCACTCTCCTACCTCAGGCGCTGCGAAATGTCGCGTTACCAGGGT
>PMLI01000366.1 GCA_003158835.1 Acidimicrobiaceae bacterium | reverse complement strand
CGAGCTGGTAACCACACGTTTTCAGACGCTGATCCAGCAGGTGCTGGCGGACGCAACGGGTACGGTCTCACCCGACGTCGAGCTCGTCGTGCAGGCCCCGGCGCTGACCGAGGAGCCGAGGGACGAGGTTTACCCCCCGTCGTGGGCCGGCGCTCCCGCGACGGACGAACTCCCCGCACCGAGCATCCCCGTTCCTGGGACTACGGGCCCCGGGAACGGGCCTGTCCGTAACGACCGCNNCGCCGAGGAACCGGCCAAGGCGTACAACCCGCTCTTCATTTATGGCGCCTCGGGGCTGGGCAAGACTCACATGCTCCACGCCATCGGGCACTACGTCTATCAAAACTTCGCCAACCTCGACGTGTGTTACGTCTCCACCGAAACTTTTCTCAACGAGTTCATCGACTCCATCCGCACCCACGGCCAAACTGCCTTCAAACGTCGTTACCGTGCCTACGACATCCTGCTGGTGGACGACATCCAACTGTTGGAAGGCAAAAAAGAGACCCAGGAGGAGTTCTTCTACACCTTCAACTCCTTTTATGAGACAGATAAGCAGATCGTCATATCGTCCGATCGTCACCCACGGGCCATCGCAACCTTGGAAGACCGACTGCGAAGCCGCTTCGAATCTGGTCTTATCACGGATGTCCAACCACCTGAACTCGAGACCCGCCTCGCCATCCTGCGTAAAAAGGCCGAAGGAGAAAGGGCCAAAGTCCCCGAAGACGTCCTGGAGCTCATTGCCACCTACGTCAAGGACAACATCAGGGAGCTAGAGGGAGCACTGATACGGCTTTCTGCTTTTGCCAGCATCCATCGAGTGCCGGTCACGGTCCAACTTGCTTCCGACGTCCTCTCTGATGTCATCGCCGCTAATGCCCCACGTCAGGTCACAGCCAAACAAATCCTCGAAGCCACCGCGAAGGCATTCGACCTCAGCATCGAAGAGATGTGCGGCCCGAGCCGTCGCCGGCCTTTGGTGGCAGCCCGCCAGACGGCCATGTACCTGTTCCGGGAGCTCACCGAGTACAGCTATCCAGCCATCGCCCGCGAGTTCGGCGACCGCGACCACACGACTGTCATGCACGCACAAAAGAAGGTGGCTCGGCTCATGGGTGAGAAGCGACAGGTCTACGAGCAAGTAACCGATCTGATCCACAAGATCAAAGCCAGCAACTGAGCGCGGCGGCTTACGTGAAGATCTTGTGCCGGGACGTTGTAATTCAGGGGATGACGAGCGGGATGTCCACAGCCGCAGGGCTCGTCCGGCGGCCGGCCGGTTCGGGCGTACACACGGCCCCGGTGACGGCATGCCTCCCGACCAGGTCGGACGCGGCGCTGTTCACAATCCACAGCACTACAACTACAGCCTTTAACTTTTAACCTTCTTAGTAGAGGAGCATGTGCCAAGTGAAGTTGCGATGCGAACGTGACAACTTCCTCGATGCGCTGGCTACCGCGGGCCGGGCCAGTTCGGGCCGCTCAGGTGGGCCGGGCGTCCTGCCGGGTATCCGCCTCAGCCTGACAGGGGACAGGCTGGAAGTAACCGGGACGGACCAGGACCTCACCATTTCGACCGAGGTAGTCGTGGCAGGTCAGGCCGACGGAGTGGTGGTAGCCCCCGGTCGGCTGCTGACAGACATCGTCCGTGCCTTGGAACCGGGCGCAGTTCTGGTCCAGGGGGACGAGGAAGAGCTCCAGGTCTCCGCCGGCCGGTCGCAGTTCATGCTGCGGCCGTACCGCTCCGGTGATTTTCCCCAGCCGCCTCTGTCGACTGGGGAAACGGTTTCGCTGTCCACGGCCGGTTTGGCTGAAGCCTTGCGTCAAGTAGTGCGAGCGGCTTCGTCGGAAGACACTCGCCCCGTCCTCACCGGCGTGTTGATGGCTGCCGAAGCCGAGGGGATCCGTCTCGTAGCGACCGACTCGTACCGCCTCGCCGTCAAGGACCTACCCGGTGCTAAGGGAGTTCTTTCGGAAGGCCAAAAAGTGCTTGTCCCGTCTCGGGCCCTCAGCGAGTTGCAACGGTTGCTCGGTACGGGCACGGACGCGGTCGAACTGCACCTAGGTGTACACGACGCCCGATTTTCGGTGGGGCAGGTAAAGCTCACCACCAGGCTCATCGAGGGTGACTTCCCCCCCTACCGCCAACTTATACCGTTCAACTACCCCAACAGGCTCGTCATCGGGCGGGAGTCTTTTATCGTCGCTATTCGCCGAGTGCGCCTGGTTGCCCGCGACGCCACCACACCGGCCCGGATTTCTCTGCGGTCGGGGACCGTGCATCTCAGCGTGATCACCAACGATTGGGGACAAGCCGTTGAGGAGATCGACGCCAAGTACGAGGGAGCGGAGATGACGATCGCCTTCAACCCGCAGTACCTGGCGGAAGGGGTGGAAGCCGTGGTGGGCGAAGAAGTCGTCCTCGAGACGATCGATGCGTTGAAACCGGCAACTCTGAAGCCGACCGATAAGACCGACTACGTCTACCTGCTCATGCCTGTGCGGGTGGCCTGAACGAGGCCTATCCCGTAGCCACCTCCCCGCCTGTGTTCGTCGAGCAGATAACGATCGCCGATTTTCGTAATTATGTTCTGGCTGAGTTCGCGCCTGCTCCGAATGGGGTCACGTTGCTACAGGGTGAAAACGGGGCGGGCAAGACCAACCTCTTGGAGGCGGTCGCCTATTTCGCCACGCTGCGTAGTTTTAGGGGGGCACCGGCCGGTTCGCTTGTCAGGAACGGTCAGCAACAGGCCATACTGCGGGCCAAGGCTGACCGGGCGGGGCGCGCCCTGCTGGTGGAGGCGGAACTCAACCTGGCGGGCCGGGACAGGTTCCGGCTCAACCGCCAGCCTTTGCGGCGCAACGACGATGTCCTCGGAGCCGTGCTCGCCACCATTTTCTCTCCCGACGACATAGAGGTGATAAAGGGCGGCCCGCAGTTGAGGCGCGATTATCTCGATGACCTGCTTGTCTCCCTTCGCCCTAAACATCATGCGGCACGGGCCGAGCTCGAGCGTGTCCTCAAGCAACGAAATGCCCTTCTCCGGTCTGCCAATGGTGTGTTGAGACCGAACGTGGCCGGTGTGCTCGACGTCTGGGACATTAAGCTCGCCAGTGTGGGGGAAGGATTGGCGCAGGAACGCGAATCCCTGGTTTCCTACCTCCGGCCCGAGGTCGACCTGGCGTACCGCCGGCTGAGCAACGCCGGGGGGGCCGCGGCCATAGGCCTTCACTACGAGCGCAGCTGGGCCGGCCCGCTTCTCGAGGCTCTGCACGCGAGCCGCGCCGAGGATATCCGGCGCGCTGTAACTTCGTCAGGCCCGCAGCGCGACGACGTGGTGATCTCGGTCCACGGTCTGGCCGCCCGTATGCAAGCCTCTCAGGGTGAGCAGAGGAGCGTTGCCCTGGCCCTCCGGCTGGGTGGGCACGCCCTTGTCACCGAGCGCCAGGGCACGAGCCCGGTACTGCTCCTCGACGATGTGTTCTCGGAGCTGGACCCGAGCCGCTGTGTGGCGCTGGCTTCGTGCCTGCCGGAGGGGCAGACCCTGTTGACGGCGGCCGGTCCGGTGCCGGGCGCACTGCCGGTGGTCGAACGGGCACAAGTCCGGGACGGGGTCATTTACCCGGGCCGCGGCGAGCCGGCGTAGGTTGGCAACCGGTGACCATTGAAGGCCCGGGCCGGCGCCACCCCGGACGACGCCAGTCTGGTAGGAGCGCAAGTGAGCCGAAGAGGGTGGGCGCGTCGCTCAATGACGTCGCCTCCATGATCGGGGCCGATGGCGCGGTCGAGCTAGCCGCGCTGGGGCGGCAGTGGGCCGGTCTGGTCGGCGAGGAAGTCGCAGCCCACTCCTGGCCCGTGTCGTTGCGGAACGGAGTGCTCACGCTGAGTACCGACCACCATGCCTGGGCCAGCGAGCTGCGCCTCCTGTCCGGGGAGCTCCTGGCCCGCCTGCGGCCGGCCGGCTTCGTCATTGCTTCGGTCGCGGTCCAAGTCGGCCCCTCTGAAGGGCGGGGCTGGTAGACTTAGTAGCTGGTTGCGGGGCGAGAAACCAGCCTGCAACCCTCGGGTTAGAAACCCGCCACCACTTGGCGACGCGTCCACGCGAAGTCGCGTCCCACCGCACCCACGAGAGAACCGAAGGCTGATGATGACCAAGGTCGAGGAGGAGTTGAACGCCCTGGACGACAGGTACTCCGCCAAGGACATGGCCGTGCTCGAAGGGCTCGAGCCTGTCCGCAAGCGCCCGGGCATGTATATCGGCTCGACCGGCGCTCGCGGCCTGCATCACCTGGTCTACGAAGTCGTGGACAACTCGGTCGA
>PMLI01000321.1 GCA_003158835.1 Acidimicrobiaceae bacterium | reverse complement strand
AGAGGCGCCTTCTGTATGTGGCCCTGACCCGAGCCGAGAGGGAGCTGCACTGTTCGTGGGCCAGACAAAGACGGGCCGGCAACGGTGCCGCGCTGCGGCGGGGCCCAAGCCCGTGGTTGGCCGCCCTGGCGGCCCACTGTGCCGGCGCCCCGGACGCCGATGAGGCTCGGGGCGAGGCACAGGCCCCAGCCCAGGCCCATCGGCCCGCCGGCGCCATGCTGGAGTTCCTGTCCTGCGCCCGCCGCCGGCTGTACACCACAGCGGATGGGCTCGAGCTCCCCGGCCCGCCGGTCGCCGACCCGGCCAGCGCGGCCGTAGCCGAGCGCCTGCGGGATTGGCGGCGGCGCCTGGCCCGAGCCTCGGGCGTGCCTCCTCACGTCCTTCTCCACGACTCGACCGTTCAGGCCATCGCCGCCCGCCGGCCGGCAACGGCCGAGGAACTGCTGGCCGTGCCCGGGCTCGGGCCGGTCAAGGTGGCACGTTATGGTCAGGCCATCTTGGAGGTCGTCGCCGCCGCGTAGCCGCCCCAAAGACGGCGTAGCCGCCCCAAAGACAAGGGGGCAGGCGGGCGAAAAAACGCCAAGCGGGTGGGCCGGCCCTTCGACGGTTTCCGTTTTGGCGGTAGACTCAGGTCAAATGTCTGAGTGGTATTCAATCGAGGTGTTCGACGGCGCCTCATCGGCGGCATTGTGGGCGGACTTGCACGGCGACCCTCTGTTGGAGTCGGCGCTGTCCTCCGGCGCCAAGGACTGGTCGTGGCACGGCCACAGCTGGGGTGTGGTGCTCGAACTGGAGTTCGCGGACACCAAGGCGTGGGACGCATGGAGGGCGCTGCCGCACGTGCAGGCGGCCCTGGAAGGCGTACCCGACCCGATCAGCGGGGTGATCGTCTACCGCGGCCGGGGGGGCAGCANNTCGCGGCCTCGGCGGCCTCGGCCCCTGCTCGGCAGCGGCGCCGCCGCCCTGCCTCTGCCCTGGCAATGGGACAACGACGGACTGTCCTTCCTCCCATCACTGCCCAGAGGGCTGCTGGCGGTTTCGGGCGGCCCCGGCCTCGGTGCCGGGTTCCGCACATTGTTGCGTCCCTGAATGTTGCGTCCCTGAACCGCCTGATCAGCCCGGCCTCAGACCTCGAGATCCACGAAAAGCGGAGCGTGGTCCGACGGCAGTTTGCCCTTCCGGGCGTTGCGGTCCACCAATGCCCAGCCGACTTTGCCCGCCAGGGCCCGGCTCACCAGGATGAGGTCGATCCTCATGCCGCGGTGCTCGTGGAAGTCGCCGGCCCGGTAGTCCCAGTAGGTGTAGAGCTTGTCTTCCTGCCACCGGGCTCTGAAGGCGTCCACCAGGCCCCAGGCCTCGAGGCTGGCCAGAGCGGCCCGTTCTTCGGGCGTGACATGGGTCGACCCGACAAAGGCGGCCGTGTCCCAAACGTCACGGTCTTCTGGGGCGATGTTGAAATCGCCGCACACGGCCACGTGGTCGTCGGGGGACGACAGTAAGCCCAGGTGGCCGGTCAGGCGGGCCAGCCACGAGAGCTTGTAGATGTAATGGTCCGAACTTACGCTGCGGCCATTGGGAACGTAGACGCTACAAACCCGTACCCCGCCGCAGCGGGCCGTGATCAGCCTGGTGTCCTGGTCGGGGTCGGCGCCGTCGGCAAAGCCCATGACGGCGTCCTCGAGGCCCACCCGGGACAGGATGGCGACGCCGTTCCACTGGCCCGACCCGTGGTGCACGGACTCGTAACCGAGGGCAGAAAAAGCCATGTGCGGGAAGGCGGCATCGCCCAATTTGGTCTCCTGGAGGCACAGGATGTCCGGCTGTGCGTAGGAGACCCACTCGAGGGCCCGCTCCATGCGGACCTTCAACGAATTGACGTTCCAGGTGGCTAGGCGCACCGTCAGCTCCGGCGCGGCGCTCGGTGCGAACCGCTCACGCCGGGCCCGAAGGCGGCATGACCGAGACCTGGAAGAGCTCGGCCAGGCGTCCCGGGGCCAGGCCGGCGGCGGCGGCACTGGCGGTGGCCCAGCTCCGCAAACGCCCCTCCAGGTCCGTCTCATTGACGACCTGGCTCTCGTGCCGGCGCAGCGCGTTGAGCTTGCGGCCGAAGACGTCGGTGATGTCCACAGCCCGGTTGGCCCGGGGCGCCCCCATCAACCAGAGCTCCTTTACGGCGTGCGGCTCGAGGCCCTCCTCTAACAGCTCGGGGTGGGCAAAAGGATTGCGGGCGTCCGGGTAGGCCACGCAGGCGGTGGCCTCGCCCACCGCCAGGTGATCGGGGTGGCTGGCGCCAATGCGCTCCCAATTCCGCTCCGGGCTCGGGCACAAGAGGCGATCGGGCCGGAACTGGCGGACCACCCGGCACACGTCCCTTCTCAACTCCAGCGTCGGCGCCAGCCGGCCATCGGGGTACCCCAGGAACGTGATGTCGACCACTCCGAGCTCGGCGCCGGCGGCACGTTGTTCCCGGCGGCGGGTACGGGCCATATCCGGGCGGGCCACGGAGCGGTCCGAACCACCGGCGTCACCGTCGGTCGCAACGCAGTAGGCCACCTCGATGCCGGCCTTGACCCAGGTCGCGACCGACCCCGCGGCGCCGAAATCGACGTCGTCGGGATGGGCGGTCACCACCAGGAGGCGCCGGACGCCGCCGAGATCGTCAAGGGGGAGAACAGGATCGTTGTCGGTGTCGGTTATCACACAACATTATCCAACGGGGCCGACCACCGAAGCGTGCACCTGGCGCACCACCACTCGATGTTGGCTCTGCTTGCCTCCCAGCAGCGTGATCGTCAGGTTGCCGGCAATGTCCTCAGGGCCCGAGCGCAGGAGGGCGCGGCCGGGCGCAGAAATCGGCGGCGAGGACGCCCCGGTCCGGCCCGAGCGCCAAGGGGCCCTTCGCCACCAGCACGCTGCCCTTGGCCCCGCCTGAGCCGCCCCCGGAACTGAAACTGGCCGGGCGTGCCCGTGCACCTGGTGGCAACCTCGCAGGCGAACCCGACTTGGACAGTTGAACCTTTGGGCGCGCCCTGACCGGCCACCGCCACGGCCCGGGGGACGCCGGCCGCGACGAAGACGGGGTCGCTCGTGAAGGTGAAGGTGGTCGAAGTGGTGGTCGAGGATGTCGTCGTGGTGCCGGCCGTGAAAACGCAGGAGCGCGGACCGGTCGGCCCGGCTTTATTCGACCGTCCAGGTGGTGCCTGAGCGCAGGAGAGCGGCCAGGTCCCCCGGTCCCTTGCGGGCGGCCGCCGCTACCAGCTGGTCCTCAGCCAACGAGCCGTAGTCAGGGCGGTCAACCGCCCGGAAAACGCCGATGGGCGTGGGCGAATAGGGCCCATTGGCCAGCCGCGACAGCGCAAACGCAAGGCTGGGGTCGGCTCGTGACTCGTCGTGGACAAGGAGTCGCTCCTCGCCTACGTCGGAGACGTTCACGATGACCGCGCTCCCGTTGGCATCGATCACGACACCCTTTTCTCCGTCAGGGCCGAAACGCACCGGCTGGCCGTGCTCGAGAGCGACGAGCATCGACGGGCGGCTGTCCTTGGCGGTGATGGCATCGAAGGCGCCGTCATTGAAAACGTTGCAGTTTTGGTAGACCTCGACCAGGGCGGCGCCTCGATGCTGGTAGGCGCGCCGGAAAATCTCCATCATGTGCTTGCGGTCCAGGTCGTGGGTGCGGGCCACGAAGGACGCATCGGCGCCGAGCGCCAACGACACCGGGTTATAGGGATAGTCGAGAGAGCCGAACGGGGTGGACTTGGTCACCTTGCCCGCTTCCGAGGTCGGTGAGTACTGGCCTTTGGTCAGCCCGTAAATCTGGTTATTGAACAGGATGATCGTAAAATTGACGTTGCGCCGCAAGGCGTGCAACAGATGGTTGCCGCCTATCGACAAGGCGTCGCCGTCCCCGGTTATCACCCAAACGTGCAGATCCGGCCGCGCGATGGCCAAACCGGACGCCAGGGCAGGCGCCCGCCCGTGTATCGAATGGATGCCGTAAGTGTTCATGTAATAGGGGAACCGGCTGGAGCAACCGATACCGGACACGAACACGGTCTGCTCCCGCGTCGCGCCCAGCTCGGGCATGAGCAGCTGGACGGCCGTCAAGATCGAGTAGTCCCCACAGCCCGGGCACCAGCGCACCTCCTGGTCGCTGG
>PMLI01000567.1 GCA_003158835.1 Acidimicrobiaceae bacterium | reverse complement strand
TTCGCCCTGGGGGCACGAAATGGCGTCCTGATAACTCTCGCTCCTACCGATCTCATCACCTCGTCGAAGGGCCCGACGAATTTGCTGTCCCGGTCACGGATAAGGAAGCGGAACGGTCGTCCCCGGTCCTCCAGAACGGCAACAAGGTTCCGCGCCGGCTGGGTGACCCAGGGGCCGGCCGGGTGAGCCGTTACCCCGGCCAAGTAGACCATGCCGAGGATCTTGCCAGACCGGCAAAAGCCGCTGCTCAGAGGACAGATCCTGTGCGTGCACCCCTCAAGCGGGAGACGACGGACAAGTTGTAGATAGAGGACGGTCGTCGAGATCAAATCGGGATGTCGAGCAGGACCGCGATCGTCTCGCGGATCTGGGCGAGCGTCGCTACCCCCACGTTGCCGCGCGCTGACACGACACGCCCAGTTGATACCGCCCGAAGGTGCTGGCACTGGGCGGCGGACCTTACGGTGAGGCCATTGTGCTCGTCAGGCTCGATCGTGATTTCCGAGTGGAACCCACGGACGGTCGAGGTCAACGGCACCACATAGACCACGGAAGGCTCGGCACTTATGATGCGCTGAGCAGATACGACTACCGCGGGGTGACGAAAGCCGGCTTCTCGACCCTGGGGCAGCCCGAGGTCGAGGTCGATCACGTCACCCGAGGTCAGCATCAAGCCAGGCCGTCTCGTCGGCGCGCAACGGCTGAGCCAGCTGCTCCCCGACACGGTCCTGGCAGAGGGCGCGAACGGCGAGGGTCACCGTGTGGCCGACCGTAGTCCCGAGCTCGTCCGCCAGGCGTTTCAGCTCCTCATGTGTCTCGCCATCAACCCGTACACTCGTAGATTGCATGCAAATCAGCATACAGCTTCGGGCCGCTTCTCGACGAGGCGTCCACGCTCCCGGCGGTAGGTGGAGCTGGCCGGAGCATTCTGGGCGAACGATATGGGGCAAAATGCTGGCTGGCGGGCGACAACCGCGCCGGGCGAGCGCCGACCCGTCGTTACTGGCGCGGCGGAGGGGGCGGCCTGGCGGTGGAGTGGCACGACCAGAACCGGGCAATCTGTTGCTTGTGCCCTCAACCCATGTCCGACTCTGGTTCCGGCTCTAGGGAGCCGATCTCGATCCCGAGAGCCAGACCACTGCCACAGGTGTCGCTCCCTCGCGGAGCTTCCACGTCGGCGAACGGCATGACCGAGCCGCGAATGCTGTTTCGGGCTGGGAATGGGAGAGCGAGTGGTGTCCCGACGACGAACCCCTGTTCGATGAGGTGCTGCGGGTCCTAGGACCCCACACGGCAACACTGCGCGCGCTGGTCGAGAAGGGTGCCGAGGCCCATCTTTCCGTCTCGGGAGCAGTCCACGGAAGCGTGGTGACGACGCCCGTTGAGGCCGAGCGTCGGAACTTCTAGGTTCCCGAGGACCGACCGTTCGAAGCGTCCTTCGATTGTGATCGCGTCGCGCTGTTCCTCCGGCCGGAAGTTGTTTAGTTTCTCGCTGCGGTCCACGCCTCTTTAAGACGCACATCGAGGTCGAACTGGACCCCGCACTCGGCGCTTAGCGCCGGCAGCCTGGGCCGAGCCGCTCGCTGATGGCCCTGCGCCATTATGGCGCTGCTCAGCGGTCCTGAGGTTGGCCGCCGACGTCGTTCTGGCGCGCCCGCCAGGTCAATGGGCGACTTGACTGCCCGCGCCAGAACGGTTGTTCGCGCTCGCCGTCGCCGCAGACGAGCTGTCGCCCAGGAACCCGAGCGGACGCGAAGGGGCGAACGCGCTGGTGGACGGGGCGAGCGGCCTTACAAGAGGGAGACGACTGCTCCGACCAGGAGGGCGAGCAAGGCCGGTGGCCCAGAAAAGGCCCCGATGACCCGGACCGGAGCGAACGGGTCATCCTGGGTGGCGTCAATAGAAACCGGCGCTCCCCTCACCGAGCCACGGATGACGGCCCTCGTCAGGTCGGCGGAGAGCGCGCCGAACAGCTCCGGTCCGATGAACTTATGCTCGAGGAACCGCGCCTCTTACTGGGCTAAGACCAGGACCCGTCTGGCACGCTCGGTGAACCGCTCGAACATCTCCCTCCAAGATCGCGCACGACGGGGAGCAACGGAGCGGCCACTGCGGGATCGGGATGCCAGTCGCGTCCGCTGGCGTCGGGGGATCCCGGGGAAGGGGTGCACAGGGGGGGCGCTGCGCGTTCTGGCGCGTACTCCCACCGGGGCAGTGAGCGCGATACCCGTCTGGCCTCTTGGGCGCTGTGGTCCGACAGGAAAACGAGCACGCAAGAATGCGTGATCTCGCGCACTTGGGTCCGCGGATTGGGTCAGGCCAGGCGAGCCTCGCCGCGAGCGGAACGAGCGTCGTACGATGTAGCACGCGAACCAGCCACGGGCCAGGCCAAGGTTGCGGGTTGTCGCTCTTGCCGCAACCACAGCACTGCCGGTGTCGGGCCGTCTTTAGCCAGGACTAAGGCGTGGCCCGTTCACCGCGGGGCACAGCAATAGCTGCCGCGTACCAAGCGCCTTGCGCCGAAGTAAATGACTTGCTCCAGCGGCGAAGCCGCGCGAAATAACGGCTCGCTCCGTCAAGTGACCTTCAGTGTGTACGTGTGGCTCCCGAGCCGAGGTGGAGCCCTTGGGGCCCCCGCTCGTCAGAAATCCGTGCCACGGCCGGCACGGCTTGGTTCAACCCCCCGCCCATGCCCGACAACTCGAAAGCTCTACCTGCGTGCCGCCCAGGCTTAGTGACGCCAAGGCGATGGTCGAGCTTGGCCTTCTCCTGCGTGACAGCGGCCAGGGCGAAGATGCCAAGCAGTGGTGGCTGCGCGCCGCCGAGCTTGGCAGCACAAGGCGATGCTCGGCCTCGCGGCCCTTGCGGGCGCGGACGTACCTGAAGAGGCAAGGAGCTGGCACGAGCGAGCGGCCACCTTCGGCAACGTCCAGGCGATGGGAGAACTTCCGGGATTGAGATCGCCTACGTAGCCTCGCCGAGCTGGTCGCGGCCAGGCCCAATAGGGCCAG
>PMLI01000258.1 GCA_003158835.1 Acidimicrobiaceae bacterium | reverse complement strand
CGTCAGGCCCGCAGTCGTCAGGCCAGCCGGCGACCTTGCGGCCCGGGAGTCGGCTCTGCGGCCGGCCCGGTCGTCCGCCCGCATCCACTGCACGAAGACGGGGACCATGCCGGCGAAGGTGGCCACTTCTGTGGCGGCCCACAGCAACGCTCCGCCGGCCCGGGTGCTCTGCACCGTGTACATCGAGGCAATAGGGGCGTGCTCGGACATGATGGCTATACCGAGGAAGGCTTCGAACGGGACGCCGAGGGCCAGGTTGGCGATCCTCGCTCCATAGCCCATCTTCCAGTGCACGATCGGGTCCAACCCCACCATGGGCCACCAGTAGAAGGTACTTCCCAGTAGGAAAGCGAGGTTTATGGCGTCCATCAGGGCCATGTGCTCCATGGCGTAATTGAGGAGCGGGCTCAAGAAGAACGCAAACATCGCCCCGAAGTAGAAGAACCACACGAGCACGGGGTGGCTGACGATGGCAAAGGGCTGCGACCGCAGGACGGCCAGCCATCTCTTCTTATTGGCCCGGCTCGCCGTTTGCAGCAGCAATGTGGAAGGTGCGCCGAGCGCCAGCAACGGCGGGGCCACGACCATCAGGAGAAGGTGCTGGGCCACATGCGCCTGGAAGTAGGACCCGGTGAAGGTGGCGACGGGGGATTGCAAGGCCAGGTCGACAGCGAACAGGCCCGCCATGAACGCCAACGTCCGCCGGCCCGGCCAGCGCCGTCCCCTCGATGCCAACCGCCAATCGCCCCTCAGGTAGCAGTAGCCGATGACCACCAGGACGACCGTGACGGAGATGGAGAACGGGCTCCACTGCCAGGCAGTGAGAGCGGTGTGGAGGCTGAACTGGACATTGTTCATGCTTGGCAACGGCGGGACTCGACCTTTCAGCGGGAGGAGCCGAACTGGATGGCCACGTCGACTACCTGCGCTCTCTGCCACCCGCGGGAGCGGGCGGTGAGGGCCTAGGCGGTGAGAACGGTGCGGTCTACGGCGAGGGCGTCGACGGTCGGGCCCGAGCCGAAGGCCACCGTAGCCGCTCCCGCGGCTTGAGAGCGTGGGGCGACAAATTAGTGATCAGTTACTAACATAGTCCCGGTGAGTGCTGTCCAGCGGATGAGCGCCGAGGAACGCCGGGACGAAGTGTTACGCGCCGCGGCCGTGGCCTTTGCCCACGGGGGCTACGAGGGCACGACGACCCAGGACGTGGCCAAACGGGCCGGTATCTCCCAGCCGTACATCTTCCGCCTCTTCGGTTCCAAGAGAGAGCTCTTCATAGCCGTCGTCCAGGACTGCTACCGCCGGACCGCCCGCACCTTCCAGAAGGCGGCCGAGGGCCTGTCGGGCCCGGATGCTCTGATGGCTATGGGGGTCGCTTACCAGAAGCTCGTCCCGGACCACGTCACCCTGTTGGTGCAACTGCACAGCCAGACCGCCGCGGCCGGTGACCCCGACATCCGCCACATAGCCCAGCGGGGGATGAGGATGGTCTGGGAGACGGCGGCGGCCGCCTCCGGAGCCGAGGGAGACGCCCTTCGGGAGTGGCTCGCGTACGGGATGCTCTGCAACATGACCGCGGCTCTCAGGCTCGACGAACTCGACGAGCCGTGGGCGAGACAACTGCAGCTGACCGAGAAAGTCCACCACTCGCCCGGCCCCACGAGTGCTACCAAGACCTGCTGAACACAGGTTTCTCTTGCCCTGCGAAGAAAGTAATCAATCAGCAGCTATACCTAACCCCAAAAGGAGAGCCCGAGGTTCGCCTTCACTGATGGCCTGGTCCCGGCGGTGGTAGTCGGTGCCGGCGAAGGCAGGTTCAAGCTGTACAGCGGGGCCGAAAGGGCCCGTTTGCCGTAATGGCGGGCGGGCCCGAGGCCGTGAGTCACGCCGTGTACGCTGTCCGGGATGAGCCGGCGCGCCGACAGGGCCCGCTTTGAGCCGGGCCCTGTGCTGGTGGTCGACTACGGGGCCCAGTACGCGCAGCTCATCGCCAGGCGGGTCCGGGAAGCCCGCGTCTACAGCGAGATAATCCCCCACACCACGCCGGTCGCCGACATCGTCGCTCGCCGGCCGAGTGCCCTCATCCTCTCGGGCGGTCCGGAGAGCGTTTACGCGCCGGGCGCGCCCAAAGCCGACCCTTCGTTGTTCTCAACCGGTCTTCCCGTGCTCGGCATCTGCTACGGACTGCAAGCGATGGCCGTCGCCCTGGGCGGCGTGGTGGGCCACACCGAGAAGGGCGAGTTCGGCAGGACCGAGGCCAGCATCGACATGGCGGCGGACCTGCTGGGCGGCTTGCCCGCCCGCCAGTCCGTGTGGATGTCGCACCGAGATGCTGCCGTGCAGTTACCTGCGGACTTCGTCCGCACCGCCTTCACCGACGGTTCGCAGATCGCGGCGTTCGAGGACCGGGCCCGGCGCCTGTACGGGGTGCAATGGCACCCCGAGGTCGTCCACACCGACAACGGCCAACGCCTCATCGAAAACTTTCTCTACCGCTGTGCCGGGATCGCTCCGACCTGGACCACGGGCAGCATCATCGAAGGCTCGGTCAAATCGATAGCGGACGTCGTGGGCAGCCACACCGTCATTGCCGGGCTCTCGGGCGGGGTGGACTCGGCCGTGGCCGCGGCGCTGGTGCAGCGGGCCGTGGGCGACCAGCTCACCTGCGTCTTCGTGGACCACGGGCTGTTACGTGAAGGCGAACGCGAGCAGGTCGAGCAGGACTACGTCAAGGCCACCGGCGTCCGGCTGCACACCGTGCACGCTCGCCGCCAGTTCCTGGACGCCCTGGCTGCCCTGCCTGACCCGACGGGCCCGGAGGCCAAGCGCAAGGCGATCGGCCGGGAGTTCATCCGGGCCTTCGAGGGCGCCGCCGCCGAAATCATCAGTGGCCAGGGCCGGGACCACGCCGGGGAAGTGAGGTTCCTCGTCCAGGGCACCCTTTATCCTGACGTTGTCGAGTCGGGCGGCGGCGAGGGGGCCGCCAACATCAAGAGCCACCACAATGTGGGAGGGCTGCCCGACGACCTGCGTTTCGAGCTCGTCGAGCCCCTGCGCCGGTTGTTCAAGGACGAGGTGCGGGCGGTGGGGGAGGAGCTCGGACTGCCCAAGGAGATCGTCTGGCGCCAGCCCTTCCC
>PMLI01000422.1 GCA_003158835.1 Acidimicrobiaceae bacterium | reverse complement strand
CGACGGCCCCCACCCCGATCAACCCGAGGAAGAGGCGCCGGCCTAAAGGTTTGACAGTGCTGGTTGGTCCGGGAGTATGGGACGACGCGCCCGGGCGCCTTCCATCTTCTTTGGGGTTGGCGTCCCAGGTGCTATCGGCCACACCCATAGAGCCGCCCGCCGGCCCGGATTGATTGCAGGCCCGGCGGGGGCCCCGGTGGCGTCCCTAGATGAGGTCCAAACGAGCCGCCATCTGGGGCATCTCGGCCATCGGCATCGCCGCCACGACGAACATCGACTGGCCAGTGCGCCGGTTGACCCCGTACATGGACAACCGGCCTTTGGTCGCCATCCAGGCCTGCGACGAGGAGCCGGGCAGCATATGCGAGCTCGGAGGCACGGGGAACGGGCGGGCCGAGGTGGCGACGAGCTCCTCGGTGCCCTCGAGGCGGTAGGCGCGCACCATGAGGGCTTGGCCGGCGATGACGAAGTGCTCGCCGGCCCGCAGGGCGTTCGTGGGCGCCGAGCCCGGGGTCATCATGGCGACCACGGCCGCCAGCTGGGGAGGTTCGGCCGCCGAGCGGTCGGCTATGAGCCAACCGGCGGCACCGGCGGCCATGACGACGACCAGGCAGGCCGCGGCCACCAGGCGGGGGCGATGGGGACGGGCCGTCGCCCCGCGCAGGACCGAGGGTGCCCCGGCGCCGGGCCGGGCGACTGAGCTCTTCGGGGCCTGCGGGCTCTTCGAGGCCTCCTGGGCGGCGAGGCTGAGGGCGAGGGCCACGCGGCCTTCGAGCCCGGCCGGGGCGGGTTGGCGCAATTGTTCAAGGGCGAGGCGTGCCGCCCGGTCCGCCTTGACCGCTGCCCAGCACTCCTCACAGCCGAGCAGGTGCTGGTCGAAGCGCCGCTCCTCCTCCGGGGAAAGCTCACCGGCGAGGAACGAGATCACGCGTTCTTCAGGGCACGTCACGGTTTCATGTCCTCCTCGACCAGCAATGACGCCAGGCGCTGGCGGCCCCGAAAGGCGCGGGAAAGCACGGTGTTGCGCGGGCACCCGAGCATCTCGGCCACCTCGGACGCGCTGTGCCCGGCCAGGTCCATCAAGACGATGGCTTGACGCTGCTCGTCCGGAAGGTGGGCCAGGGCGTGCGAAACCGCGGCTCGGTCGATGTTGGCCAGCGCTTCCTCCGGCACGCTCACCCCGGGCGCCTCGGGCTCGTACGGCTCGGGCATTGCTGTCTCGACGACCCGGCGGGCACGGCGCCGGCCCTGGCTACGGGCCAGGTTGAGACAGATGGTGACCAGCCATGCCTTGGTGCTCGGCCCCCGGTGGGTACCGAACGCGGCGAAAGCGCGCAGGTAGGTTTCTTGGACGAGATCCTCGGCATGGTGGTGGTCCCTGGTCGTGTGCCGGGCGACGCGGTAGACGACGTCGAGGTGCGGCATAGCCGCCTCAAGGAAGGCTCGTCCCTGGTCGTCCATATGGCTCGTCTCGATCGTATTGGCCCCCGGCACCCTGCCCTCACCTACTACAGACGCTGGCGACGTCGGGATGATTGCGCGGGGGGAGTTTTCGCCCAGGGGGTTGCGTATAAGCCAAGACCGCTGACGAAGCCACAGCCTGGTCCCTGACAGGCAAAGGCCAGGAGCCGTTACGCCCCCGGCCTTTGCACGTAAGCGGGCCGGGCTTAGTTGACGACGAGGCCGGCGGGGGTAGCGCCGGCGGGGAGCGACGTCGGAGAACTGGGCAGCTCGGTGAGGTTGCCGCCGTTCACGGCAAAGGCACCCACGGCGCCGGTGCGGCTCTCGTCCACGTACAGCGTCCGGCCATCAGGGCTCAAGCGGGCGTCAACCGCGCCCACGCCCCCGGTGGCGCCGACCGGCGTGCTGCCGAGAAGGCTCAATGTCCCGTTGGGGGCGATCCAATAGCGAGAGATGTCACCTGACGCCGTGTTCACCGCGAACAGGAACTGGCCGTCGTGGCTGATCTCGACCCAGCACGGGGCGGTCTGGCCGTCGGCGAACGGAGAACCCGAGATAGGCGACAGCGCCCCGCCCCAAGCCACGTTGAAGGCCGAAACCGTCCCCAGGCCGGCCCCGTTATGGGCGTTGGAGACGAACAGCTGGAACGGGTTGGTGGGGCGGAACTCACTGCCGAAAGGCCCGAGCCCCTGGGCGCTAAGGGGAGAACCCGGGCCGGGGGTCAAGAGCCCGTCCCAACCGACCGAGAAGCTCTCGACCTGGGAGGTGCCGGTGAGGTTGCCGACCAGTGTGTTGCCGATCGAGTTGAAAAGCACGTCGTCGGGCTGAGCGCCGTTGGCCACGGGTACCGTCGAGCCGGGAAGTGGCTGGAGCTGGCCCCAGGGGGAGAGCGTGAACCCGGTGAAGTTCGGGCCAACGGCACCGGAGTTGGCCACGTACACGAGGTCGCCGTGCACGGCGATGCTGACCGGCGTGGGCCCGTCCGAGGAGACGACCCCGCCGGGGGCGAGCTGGAGGCTGCCGTCCCAGCCCACCCGCAGGACCGAGATCTGGTTACTGCCCGCATCCACCGCGAGCAGGTAGCGGCCGTCGCGGCTGAACTGGAGCGCGCCCTGGGAAGCCAACCCAGCACCCGTGCCGGCGCCGCCGGCCGGGAAAGGCGACCCCGGCATAGCTGTGAGCGACCCGTCAAGGTGGCGGTCAAACGCTCCGATCGTGTTCGCCCCGGCGGTGTTGTCGTCGAGGTAAACATGCCCGATCACCGGTGAGAACCTGGCCGGCACGTTGCCGGTGACGCCGGTGGCGCTAGCCGAGCCGGTGGTGAGGGTGCCGAGGATGCCGGCACTTCCGAGCGTGGCGATGCCGAGCGCAAGTCGCGCCGCCCGATTTACGTGGTTTCGCATTGTTTCCCTGACCTCCGTTGTCCCGGGGGAACACGAGTTGTCCAACCCCGACCTAATGGAGACGCTGGGAAGGCCCAAATGATTGCGCGGCCGAGATCACGTGCCGCCGAGGTGCGGCACCGGCCGTGCTCTGACTTGGGCACCGACCACGGCGACGACATCACTTTCGGATTGTGGGACTGGGCCGGGCCCGACCGCCTGCGCACCGATTTGCCCGGAGGCTACATGCAGCCGCGCTTTCGCCAGTGCCGCCCGGTCGTAGGAAAAAGAGTTAGCGCCGCGATGGCGGTGGTGAAGAAGGCCGAGCTCACAACGATCGTCCACGCTCCTTCAATGACGGCGTTGGTGTACTGCCAAGCCCCCGCCGCCGGCCTTCAAGTGCTCCGGGGATCGGGCGTTTCCATCTGGGCTCGAGCGCCGGCCAGGTCGTAACCCTGCACGGGCGAGCATGGACAGCCGGTTCGTTCTGCGGGCCCGACGTGTGAGGCAGCAGGCCAACCTGGTAACCGCTGTCGTTAGCCTCCCAGAGCGCATGTGCGAGGCTATCCATCGCCAGTAGCGCCCGTTCTTCGTATGGTCAACGTCTCGAGAGGGACCACTCCGCGATGGCCGCCGATAGTGTGCTGACGAGCCCGACAACGATGACGACGGCCAGGAACACCAGGTGGGTGGCCGTTGCCCAGGGACCGCCGGCAAAGGCGAGCACGATCACCAGGACGACAGCCCACGTCGTCAGGAGGGCAGTCCGACACCATCGTCCCGTGAGCACGCCACAACATGGTCCCACGATGAGCAGGCCGGCTAGGACGCCGCCGTGGCCCACCACGACGTCCAGGACGGCAACCAGCGCGCAGAGGAGCAAGCCAAGGACTGTGAGCCGGTTAGGCGACCAACCCCACGACGGTGGTGCGCGCCTTGGGCGAGCCAGCCTTTGGGCAGGGCCGGGCGGCGGGCTCGAGCGCGGGTGCTTACCGTTGGTTCGCCCGTCAGGTGAGGACATGGCACGTTCCTCGTCGCCAACGCGTGGCCCATGGTGCCTCAGCGTCCCAGCCGACTTCTAGTCGGCTACCGAGTAGTTCGTCGGGGGTCACCATGTCTTGATAACTCACGAAATGGCCAGCACTGAGGCCACGAACGCGCCGTAGCAGGCGACGATGGCCCAGCCTGCCCACCGCCGAAGACCGTGGTCGACATAAGCGAGCGCCAAGGTCAAGGCCGTGAGCCCCAGGTACCAGGCGGCAACCAGCAGGCCCTGGCCCGAAGGTTTGGCCATCCCGATGAGGGCGGCGGGGACCAGCAGGCCAGCCAGCACGTTCAAGGTGTTGCTGTTGAGGGCGGTGCTGAGTGCGGCCGCTCCTCTGCCTTTGCCGGCCAGGTACACCGCCGCCACGGCGTTGGGCAAGCTCGTCACCGCCGCCAGGACGAGCCCGCCGACCACGATATTGGCCACCGCATAGTGCTGACCGAGCGAAGACGCCCCTCGCTCCATTTCGATGCTGGCCACGACCACGACGGCCAGGGCGGCAACAGCCACAAGAGCATCTTTTGGCCTTCCCCGCTGGGGGTGGACCGAGACCACGAGCTCAAGCTCCTCCTCGTCGATCGCCGAATCCAGCCAAGCTGACCATGGCCCCGGCAAGCGGGCCCGGCTGAGCACGGCGCCGTGCCCGCCCAGGATGGCCACATAGGGCATGAGCACCAGGAGCACCAACAAGAGGCCGATAAGGGGGCTGACCACTCCGGCCACCGAGCCGAGGCAGGCGAAAGCCACCCACATGGCGACGGCGCCGCCTAAGGTGATGACCTTTCGGTGCAGGCCGACCCGCCCGGCCACGACCGCTCCCAGCCCGAGCAGCGCAGCCAGGTTAAAGACGTTCGAGCCGATGACGACCCCGGCCCCGATGGTCCTTTGGTTATGAGAGATGGCCGTGACCGAGGCGGTGATCTCAGGGGT
>PMLI01000253.1 GCA_003158835.1 Acidimicrobiaceae bacterium | reverse complement strand
CCAAGAGCGTGGTCATCTCGACCCTCAAGACCAAGAAGTTCGGCTCGGTCCTGGTGAGCGGCGACACGCTCTACACATTGAAACCGAGCAAGACGGCCTGCACCGCCGCGTGCCAGAAGATCTGGCCCGAGGTCCTGCTGCCCAAGGGTGTGACCAAGGCGACGGCAGGTGCCGGTGTGAGCGCGGCCAAGCTCGGCACCGTTAGGCGGGCGGGCGGCGCCCTCCAGGTGACCTACTCCGGTAAGGCGCTCTACTGGTTCTCCGGAGACAAGGGTCGCGGACAGGTGACCGGGAACGTGACGGATACGTGGGGTACTTGGTCCGACGTCGGCACGGTGAAGCCGGCCACGAACCCCGGTACTGGGGGAGTCGCGTTCTAGCTTCCGAGTTGGAGAAGGTGAGGTCGTTATGTCTGTGGTAGCCGAGCCCGTCCGCTCTCTTCGTCCTGCGCCGGTGGAGCGGACAAGGGGGAGGGCGAACGGGAAGAGGCTGGCGCTGTCGTCGCGCGTCTACCTCCCGGCCTGTTCGATCGTGGTCGTGGCCGCCGTCCTCATCGGGACCGGTTGGGCCAATCGCTGGGGGGGCGCAGACTTCGCCGGCTCGATGGCAAGTCTTCGTGTTGTCGTCGTCGGTCCGCTCACCCTGGCGATCATCGGGGTCTTTCTCATTGTGGAGCGCCTACACCCGGCCCAAAGACGGCCCCTCTTTGCCCGCGGTTACCGCCAGGACCTCCTGTACACGGTGTTGAACGCGACGCTCACCGTGCCGCTCGTGACGGCGTTAACTCTCTCCTTCTCGGAGGTGGTCGTCAGGTCGCTCCCGTGGCTGGTCCTGGCCCGGATCGGCACGGCGCCGAGGTGGGTCGCCATCGCCGTGATCTTCGTGGCCATGGACGCGTGCAATTGGTTCGCGCACCTGGCGAACCACCGCGTCCGGATGCTCTGGCGCTTCCACGAGCTGCACCACTCACAGGAGGACATGAGCGTACTGACGGTCTTTCGTACGCACCCGTTCATTCATGTTTCGTACCTCGTCGCGCTTGTCCCCGGGATCGTCCTCGTCGCCAACGGCGCCCTGCCGACGACCCTTCTTGTCATCTACGGGGGCGTGGTCGCGTTCGCCCATTCGAATACCAACCTGGGTTTCGGGCCGCTCGAACGGGTCTTCGTCAGTCCGAACTACCACCGCATCCACCACCAACTGGACGGGCCCCAGGACGTCAACCTCGGCTTCGCGCTGACGATCTGGGACCAGATGTTCCACCGGGCGGTGTTCCCGACGCCCGAGACGATCAGGACCGACACGGGGCTGGCCGGTCGGCCGCTGATCGTCGAACAGGCGGCGCCGCGACCGCATCATCTCTCAGTCTTCGCCGCTCAGCTGGTGGCACCGTTCCGCCCGATCAAGCAGAGAGATGTCCCGTCCCCCCGGGGGCCCCCTAGCTAGGTCAGCTAGCTGTGGTAGAGGCTGAACTCGTCGATCGACCACCAGTAGCTGGTGGGGACGGCCGAGGTCAGGACGACCTCGACGTACTGCGCCGTGTGGGCCGGGAAGCTGACGATCTCCGGCGAACCGGTGCCCGTGCACGTGGCCACCGGGGCCCAGGCCCGGCCGTCGGTGGAAACCTCCACGCTGTAACCCCTGGCGTAGTCGGTCGTCGAGTTGGGCACGTCCATTTGGAGCTCGTCGAAGTTTTGGGCCGAGCCCAGGTTCACCTTGAAGTACAAGCCCGCGGCCTGGGCCTCACCGGTGCTGAAGCGGGTGGCGAGAACGCCGTCCAGAGCGTTGGCGGGCAGATCGGCGCTACCGGAAGGAGCGTTGGTGTTGGCCACCCAGCCCGTGCGGCCGAGGATGGTCCCGCGCTCCGCTGCGCTGCAGTTGACGGGTGGCAACGTCGTGCTAGTGGTGGACGACGTCGTCGAAGAAGTAGTCGAAGACGTAGTTGTGGACGAGGTCGATGTGGTCGTCGACGGAGTGGTGGTCGACGAAGTGGTGGTCGACGAAGTGGTGGTCGTCGGGTAACCATGACCAGGTTGTCCACCCTTACCATGACCCTTGAGAGGGCAAATCACACGGATCCATTTCCAGCCGTGATGGTGGCCCCGGCTCACACGCACGAGGCAGGTGCGGCCATAGCCATGACCACGATGGTTGGCCGGTGCCGTGGTGCTCGTCGGTGCCGTGGTGCTCGTCGGGGTCGTGGTCGTCGGTGCCGTCGTCGTGCTGGTCGTCGTCGATGTCGTGGTGGTGCTGCCGTAGTGATGGTGGCGGTACTTGCCGGCGGCCGATGCGGGCCCGGCGCTCGCGGCCAGTGAACCGACCACCACCGCGACCGTTGCTACCAACGCCATCATGCTCCCCACGTGCCGGTGCCGCCCGCCTTGCATTTTCTGGATCATCCGTCCTCCTCCGGTCGATCACACGCGTGTCTCCGCGTACCTCGAGCGTCGATCGTCTTTATGAGCGAATGTCCCGGTAGATGTGATGGTTCTGTGAAGGCTATGAGACGGGCTCTTCGGGCGCGGTGACGAAGTCGATGAGCGCTTCCACCGCCCCGACCAGCGCCGGTTCCAGGTCGGCGTAGCCCCGCACCCGCCCGAGCAGCTTCTTCCACAGGTGCCCGGCCGACGGCTCGCCGAAGGCTTCGCATATGCCGTCTTTCCATGGGCGTCCCGGCGGGACGACGGGCCACACGCTGATACCGAGCACGGATGGCCGGACCGCCTGCCAGACGTCTACGAAAGGGGTCCCCGTCACCCGTACGTGGGGGCCGGCCAGATCCGCAGCCAGGCGGGACTCCTTGCTCCCGGGAACGAGGTGGTCCACCAGCACGCCGAGCCTGGCGTTGGGCCCCGGGCGGTAGGCCCGCAGGATGCCGGCCAGGTGGTCGATGCCGTCCAGTCGCTCGACGACGATGCCGTCGACCCTGAGGTCGTCGCCCCAGACCTTTTCCACCAGTTCGGCATCGTGGATCCCCTCCACCAGCAACCGGCTCGGGCGGGCGGCTCTCGCCTTGGCGCGTAGGGCGATGGACCCCGACGCGGTGCGGGGCGTCGCCGCCGGGTTGACCGAGGCCGCGACCGAGCGGTTGACCGGCGCCACCAGGGTGACGGTCGCGCCCCCGACGACGAACTCTCCGGTGCGCAAGGGGAAATGGCGCTCGAGCCCGCTACCGCGTGACCGCAGCACGACTCCGGCGTCATCGAAGCGGACGACCGTGCCGGTGAAGCCCGAGCCCCGGTGGGTGGCAACCATCCCGACTACCGCTTCGGTCTGGCGCGGCGGTCCTCCTCGGCCTCGGTACCCGTCGACCGGCCCGGAGAGGATCCCCGGTCCCATGCCGTTGCCCATCCGGGCCACGTTAGAGGCCGCCCCGCTCGTCCCCGGGTATTTGGTCCCCCCTTGGACCACCAAGAGTGAGAAAAACGCGCCGAAAGTAGCTGTGCGGGGTGATGCGTGTTATATCTGTAACTGCGGCACCAGGAAGCCCACCCACGGAAGGGGAAAGCATGGCACGCGGAAAGTGTTTTTCGGCCGACCGCCTCGCGGCGGCGGTCGCGGCAAACATGGCCCCCGAAAGGGTGAGCCTGTACGGCCCACCGATTGAAGAAGTCCTGGGCGAGTTGCTAAAGAGCGCCCGGGAACCCCGGCACCGTCGTTCTCGGAGACCGCCCACACCGGAGAAATGACCTGCGCGCCTCCCACCGCTCAGCGGTGATGCCGAGGGCGACTAGGCAAACGAAGGGCGGCGCGACGCCGAGGGGCGGGGGGAGTGCAGGCCGAGGGCGGCACAGGCGGTGGCCTGAGCGGCGGCGCGCACCACCTCCCGGTCGTCATCGGGCGCCGCCCCCAGCAGCGCGGCATGGACGGCGCCGAGAGCGGCCCGGACTCGGGCGCGCTGCGCCGTGTCGGGCGCCTCCGAACCCGACAGGAGCCGGGCCATCCGGTCGTACAGAGGGGCAGCGGCGGTCAGTGCCATGCGCCGGCGAGCCGAGGGGTCATCGGAAAGTACCCGGACCAGGTCCTCGTGCGAGGCGACCAGGTCGACGTAGCCCTCGACGAACTGGTGGCGAGCGACCGGCCCGCCCCGGGGGCTCGCCTTGTCCAGCAGTGCCCTCAGGTCCTCCATGGCCGGTGCCACGATCGCCGCCAGCAGATCGTCCTTGGTGCGGAAATGGTAATAGAGGGCGGCCTTGGTGAAGCCCAGGCGTTCGGAGATCTCCCGGGTGGAAGTGGCGGCGAAGCCGTGGTCGGCGATCAGTTGCAGGGCGACCGCCAGTATCCGCTCCCTGGTCTCGTCCCGGGGCAAGTGCTGCAGGGTCATCCCGTGCTCTCCGTCCTCCTCGCCCGGGTGGCGCCAGAAATGGCCACAACAGGACGTGACGCATTGTACACTTGACGGGCGACAAGCAAGTGACTTACCGTTCGATAAGTATGACAAGTATGGGTGGGTTCTGGTGGGCGGGCCCTCACCACCGGCACGGAGAGGAGCGATAAAGGATGGGATTGCGACTTGGACGCGTGGTGGTGGGGCACCCGTGGCGGGTGATCGGAGTGTGGGCGGTCGTAGCCATCGTCGTCATCGGGTTCGCTCCGAAGCTGGCCACGACGACCAACGAAGCTTCGTTCCTGCCCAGCCACTACCAGTCGGTCCAGGCCCTGGACCTCCAGCAGAAGGCCTTTCCCAATGCCGCGGCGCCGGCCGCCATCGTGGTGTTCGAGCGCGCCGACCGCCAGGCCCTTACCCCCGCCGACTCGGCCCAGGTCACCTCGTTCGCCGCCACCCTGGTTTCCCGGCCTATCCCGACCTTTGGTGCTGTCCAGGCCGGCGCCCCGTCGGCCAACCGGCTCGTCCAGGCCATCTTCGTGCAGATGCCCAACTCGTCCGGTCAGCTCGACAAGGCGCAGACCGCAGCCATCGGGACCTTGCGCAGCGACGTTTCGTCCGCCACGACCGGCACCGATCTCAGAGGGGGCGTGACGGGCACCGCCGCCCAGTTCGTCGACCAGCAGCAGTCGGGCAACCGCGCCAACGCCATAGTCTTCGTGGGCACCGTCGGGCTGATCATCATCCTGTTGCTCGCCATCTTCCGCAGCCCGGTCATCACCTTGTTGCCGGTGCTCGCCATAGGCGTCGTCTCCCAGATCGCCACCGGGCTCATCGGGTCGGCCAGCAAAGTCTTCAACCTCAACGTGGACAGCACGGTGACCGCCATGCTCATCGTGGTGCTCTTCGGCGTCGGGACCGATTACATCCTGTTCCTGCTGTTCCGGTACCGGGAACGGCTCCGGGTCGGTGAGGATCCTAAGACCGCCATGGTCAGCGCCATCACCCGGGTGGGGCCGGCCATCGCCACCGCCGCCGGTGCGGTCATCATCGCCTTCCTGGCCCTGACCCTGTCGAGCCTCGGCATCTTCCGTTCCCTGGGGCCGGCGCTGGCCATCGCCGTCGCCACGACGCTGGTCGCCGGGCTCACGCTCATCCCCGCCGCCGTGTCCTTGCTGGGGACCAGGGTCTTCTGGCCGTCGTCGGCGTGGAAATCGGAACCGAAGGGTGCCCGCTTCGACCTGATGGGCCGCAGCCTGGGGCGGTACCCCGGGCGTTTTGCGCTCGGCAGCGGAGGAGTCCTGGTCATCCTGGCGATCGCCGCCATCGGCTTCCGCCCCACGTTCAACCTCACGTCGGGCTCCGATACCACCACCCAGTCGGCCGTCTACAGCAACGTGCTGCTCAGAGGGTTCCCGGCCGGGGCCACCGAGCCCACTGACGTGCTACTCCAGTCGACCACGGGCCGGCCGCTCGACGTCACCGCCCTCAAGGCCTACCGCGACCGCCTGGCCGCCGTGCCCGGGGTCGCCCAGGTCGGCGCGCCCCGCCTGGCCGCAGACCAGACGGTGGCGGACTTCCAGGTGCTCCTGTCATCTCCCGGAGAATCCAACGCCGCCATGGCGACCGTGCGAGGGCCGCTGCAAAAGGCGGCCGGTACCGCCCCCGCCGGTAGCCGGCCCCTGATCGGCGGGATCTCATCGGTCTTCGTTGACTTGCAGGTGGCCATGGACCACGACTACGCCATCGTGTTCCCGGTGGCGGCGGCCCTGATCCTGCTCATCCTCGGGATCCTGTTGCAAAGCGTCGTAGCCCCCTGGTACCTGATGGCCGCGGTCGGGCTTGGCTTCGCCGCCACCCTCGGTGCGGCCGTGGCCGTCTTCCAGGACATCGGCGGGTCGAGCGGCATCACTTTCATCCTGCCGATCGTCATGTACCTGTTCGTGGTGGCTCTCGGCACCGACTACAACATCTTGATGATCTCGCGCCTGCGCGAGGAGGCCAGGGAGGGGCGCAACCCTCACGATGCCGCCGCCATGGCGGTCCGCCACGCCGGGCCCACCGTGGCCTCTGCAGGCCTCATCCTGGCCGGGAGCTTTGCCTCGCTCATCCTGGCCGGGGGGAGCACGCTCGGCCAAATGGGTTTCGGCATATCGTTCGGCATCGCCATGGCCGCCTTCGTCATGGCCATGTTCCTCACCCCGGCCATCACCGCCCTCATCGGCCACAAAGCATGGTGGCCCGGGCACAGCGACGAGGAGCGCCCCCCTCCGCACCAGGCCGGTGCGGTGCGGCCGGTCCTGGTCGGAGCGGTGGACTGAGGTCAAGGTATTAGGCCGCTCCTAGCTTGTGGTGCCATGGGCCCTACGGGCTGTCAGTAGGTCGTCCACGGTGTCGACGTCGACGGGGTCCCCCGCACAGGGGATCTCCGCCACCAGTTCCGGTCGATTTCGCATGAGCGCTCGCGCCCCCTCGTCCCCCGAAACCGGCAGGTCGTCCCATACCGACCGGGCCAGGCGGGCCGGGTTGCGCCGGGCGCCGCCATAGGTCGCCACCGCGATCGGCTGGTCTGAAGCAGCCACCGCCCGCCACGCCGTGGACGGGATGAGCGGTTGGTCCCCGAGGCCGACCACGATCGCATCGAGCCCGAGGTCGCGGGCGGCGGCGACGGCTCGCTGGAGAGACGTCGCGATCCCGTCTTCCCAGGCGGGGTTGGAAAGCGTGACCACACCGCTCGGCATGACCGATGAGAGGTCGACCGCGCCGGTCACTACCAGCGTGGCCTCGAGGCCGGCCTCGAGGGCGTGTTCGATCGCCCAGTAGACAAGGGGCCGTCCCCGGAACGGTGCCAGGAGTTTGTGGGCGCCGGACGGCGCCCCGTACCGGCTGCCTTCGCCCGCGCACAACACGACCGCTCCGGTGCTCACCGCCTTTCTGGCCTTGGCAATGAAGTTCCGGCTGTTCACGGGGCTGAATCAACTTGGCGGGCTAAAGCCGGGCGAACAGCCGTGCGGCCTGCTCGGCGGCGTGCCGGCGTACCTCGTCGGCGTCGACCCGGGTCGGCTGGCCAGCGCGCAGGACCTGGTCACCGCCCACCCAAACGTCGTGAGCACGCACGCCGGGCGTGAAAGCCAGTCGCCACGGGTCGTCGACACCGTCGTAGGACCAGCGGGCCCGGTCCTCGAGGGCCTCGGGCACGAGTTCCCACCCGGCCCGGGCCCACTCCCACACCCGGTCCGGGTCGTTCGAGATGTCGGCCTCCCGGGAGCGGGCGTAGGCGAGCCGGAACTCTTCGAGCATGTCCGCTCCGATCCCGTCGCTCCCCAGGACGACCCGACCGGGCCACGCCGACGGGTTGGCGTAGCCGACGGAGTTGTTCATGTTGGAGCGGGGGTTATGAGCCAGGGT
>PMLI01000082.1 GCA_003158835.1 Acidimicrobiaceae bacterium | reverse complement strand
AGGCCGGCGCCCTCGTGTGCGACGTCCCCGTCAACCGCGGCCAGGGAGCGGCCTTGCGTCTCGGGTACCTGCTGGCGCGCCGGCGCGGCGCCGAGTTCATCCTCACCACCGACGCCGATGGCCAGTACCAGAGCGAGGATATGGAACGGGTGCTCTCACCGCTGGTGGGCGACGAGGCTGACTTTGTGTCGGGTTCACGCCGGCTGGGCTCCACCACCAGCACCGACGCCGTGCGCAACCTCGGGGTTGTCGTTTTCGCCNNGCTCGACCAGCCCCAGTACCAGGCGTCCGAACTGATGATCGGTGCCGTCATGGCAGGCTTCCGGTTGCAGGAGGTGCCGATAGAGATGAAGGCCCGCCGGTCGGGTAGGACCAAGAAGGGCGGGAACCTGCTCTATGGGGCTAGGTTTTCCTCCGTCGTCATTGGGACCTGGTGGCGGGAGCGGCGCCGGTCGACAAAGACAAAGCGGTCGTAAGCGACGTACTTGAGGCCGGACAGCACGATCACCGAGAACAGGTAGCTGAGCGTCACCAAGACGTCCTTCATCATGTGGCTGGCGTCGTCAGCCGCCACGGCGGTCAGCTTGGTCACGACCGCCGATGCCACCAGGCTGACGAGGGAGACGATCACGTACAGGGTCGTCTCCCGGCCGACCCCTTCCCGGCCCCGCTTCTGCCAGGCCCAGCGCCGGTTGAGGACCCAGTTGGGGACCGCCCCGGCGAAGAAGGCGATGACGGAGCACGTGATGGCGCCCAGGCCGAACCAGTCGATGCAGACGTAAAAGGCCACGCCGCTAGTGACGAACGCAACTATCGACCCGGCCCCGTAACGCCATATCCGCAACAAGAACGGTGTGCGCCAGCGGCCCAACCAGTGGCCGTCGACCAGCCAGTGCAGGACCGTGCGGGGACGCTCTCGGCCACCGGGCCCGTCCGGCTCTTCAGGGACAGCCTGGCTAGGATTCGTCGGAGTGCTCGACCGGTCGGTGTCCACAGAAGCAGAAATATCTCCTTCAGCTTCGGACCTCGACCGGGCAGGCGCCAAGAAAGGACTTAGTCGAGCGATAGGGAAAGGTTAGTCGCGCTCGTTGGCTTCTCGCGTGGAGGACCGACGCTCGGCGGGCACTACCGGCGTCCCGGCCCCAAGCACCACCTGGGCCGGCGTGGCCCGACGGCTTGGCGCCAGGCCGTCCGGCTGGTGGGCGCTGGCCTGGTTAGTGCCGATGGCCGTCCAGATCGCGCACACCATCGCCGTCGCCCCCACGTACCACGTGGGGTCTTTCGACGACGACGGCAATTACCTCATGGCGGCTCACGTCCTGGCTGCGGGCGGCGGCCTCACGACCATGATGCCGAGCGGGGTGTCGGTGGTGGCCAACTACCTGCCCGGCTACCCGCTGTTGCTGGTCCCTTTCATCTGGGTTTGGGGATCGGCACTCGGGCCCCTCCGGCTCGCCTCCACCCTGTGCACCTGTGCCTTGTACCCGGCGCTGTGGCTGTGGATGGACGGCCGGGGAGCCAAGCCGGGCCGGGGCGCCGCCGTCCTCGGGTTCCTGGCCATAAACACCGTCCTCGCCACTTACTCGACCATGGTGATGGCCGAGGCCCCCTTCGTCTTGGTGTTCGTCCTGGCCTTGCTGGCCCTGGACCGCTGGGAACAACGGCCCGGGTGGCCGTGGGCCACGGTCGAGATTGTCCTGCTGGCTTACCTGGCCTGGTTGAAGGAAGCAGGCATAGGCCTGGCCGTGGGCCTCGTCGCCTACGAACTGTGGCGGCGACGCCCCCGCCGGGCTATCGCCGTGGGGGCCGGAGTGGGCGCCCTGTTGGCGCCCGGGTTGGCCGCCCGCTTGTTCACGGGGGCGGCGGCCGTGGGCAACCGGTACGCGGGCGAAATCTCCAACACCGGCAACGGCGGCCTTGGCCATCTGCCGGCCCAGGTGTACTCGGACGTTTCGGCCTACGTGCGATCGGTCCTGGGCCAGTCGGTGTTGCCGGCCGGCAACCCGCTGCCGGCCACCGGGCCTTGGCACCTGCTGATGGACGTGGTCGGCGTGACCGTGCCCGTCTTCTGCGTGGTGGGCTCCGTGGCCTGGTACCGGCGCCATCCGAAGGGCGAGTCGTGGATGGTGTGGGCCTACTTCGCCGAGACCCTGGCCTACCCCTTCACCAACCAGCGCCGCGTCATCCTGGTCCTGCCGGTGGTGACATTGTGGTACGTGGTCGGGGCGTGCGCCTGCGGCCGGGCCCTGCTGGCGCTGGGCGGCCACGGCCTCAGCCGGGCCGCGGTGGCCGTCTCCGCTCTGGTGGCGGTGCTGGCCGCGGGCGCGCCGACGGCGGCGGGGTTCACGAAGGACTACCTGTACCACGTGGGCCAGCAGAGCTCCGAGTTTGCCCATTCGCCGGCCATGTCCCTGTTGAAGGCCCTGGGGCCGCCGAGCACCGTCGTCGAGACCGACTACCGGGGCAGCGTGGCCTACTTCACCGACCACCGGACGGCGTGGACAGCGTTTACCTCGACTACGCCCTACGGGCCGGTCGGGGGCGTCAACAGGTGTTCGGTACCTGCCGTAAAGAGTGCTTTGGCGGGCGACGGCGCCAGGTTCCTCACCGTCGGCGACTTCAACTTCCCATGGTTGTTGGACAGCCCCTGCCTTCTCGAGCTCGCCTCGACGACGAAGACGGCGGCGACGCTCGGCGCCGTGCGCCTACTTTCGATCGGCCTTGACCAGACGTCGGTCTTCGAGTTCGTGGGGCCGGGCACGACCCAGCCGGGCCTGGCCGACCACACGGGTACCGCGCCGGCTTCGCCGGCCACCCGGGTGAGCGTGGCGCCGGACGGCCACGGCGACGTCGGCGGCTTCGCCTACCGGGCCCGGGCCCGGGCCGGAGCCGCCAGCTTCGAGTGGTCGTGGCCCGCTCCGGTGGCGCTGTCCCAGGTGACCGTGGGCTTGGTCACCAGCACGGCCAGGCTCACCGCCGCTGCCGTCGCCATCGAATTGCCGGGGGGCACGTGGGACACGCTTGCCACCGCCCCGGGCGAGGTCGGCGATAGGGGCCCGACGCCCTACCTCCTGGCCCAACTGCGCCCGGCCCGGTCCGCCATCGCCCTGCGGGTGTGGGCGCAGACGGCCGGCGTGGCCGAGGTGTCCGAGGTCGCCGCCATCGGCCCCTAGCTCCGGTTACACCGGCTACCGGCTACCGGCTACCGGCTACCGGCTACCGGTCACTGCGTACGGTTACTACTTGCCGGGCAGCACGACGGGCTTGACGGCCAGGGGATCGCGCCGGCCGGCGAGGAGCGCCTCTTCTACTTGGGCCAGCCCGTAGTGGCCCGTCACCAGGTCGTCCAGGTGGACCGTACCCGAGGCGGCCATGGCGACGGCCGCCGGGTAGGTGTTGGCGTAACGGAAAGTCCCGGTGAGCCAGATCTCCTTCCACTGCACGGTGGCCAGGGGCACCCGCGGGCGGCTCTCGGCCGACATCCCCACGACCACGGCCCGGGCCCCGCCCCGCAGAGCGTTGATCCCGGCCTCGAGAGCCTCCATGGAGCCGGAGCACTCGATCAGCACGTCTGCCCCCAAACCGGCCAGGGCATCCCCGTCGTTGAGCGCGTCGACCACGGACGTGGCCCCCATCTTGGTCGCCAAGGGCAGGCGGGCGGCCCGGGTGTCGCTCACCACGACCTCCTGGGCTCCGGCGGCGCGCGCCACCGCGCTCACGACGAGCCCGATCGGCCCCGCTCCGGTCACCAGGACGCGGTCTCCCACTCTTATCTGGGCCTTCCATGTCGACCAGATGCCCACCGAAAGGGGCTCCAGCAACGCCCCGGCGTCGTCGGACACGTGGTCCGGCAGCGCGTAACAAAAGTCCTCGTCGTGCACGACGTAGCGGGCGAAAGCCCCGTCCACCGGCGGCGTGGCGAAAAATCGGATGTCCGGGCACAGGTTGTACTCGCCACTGCGGCAGGCGCGGCAACGCCGGCACGGCACGCCCGGCTCCATGGCGATGCGCTGGCCAACCTGTAGCCGGCCGGTCCCCGGGCCCAGCGCCCTCACCACGCCGGACGCCTCGTGCCCGAGCACGAGGGGGCCGTCGACGGCCAGGTTGCCGATGCGGCCCTCGGTGAACCAATGGACGTCCGAGCCGCATACGCCCACGGCGCTCACCTCGACGAGTACCTGGCCCGGACCGGGCTCAGGCATCGGACGCTCCTCGATCTCGATCTGACCAGGACGCACCATAACGGACACCGGAGCAGTTGCCATGGGCCTACCGTAGTCCCGTGGCCAACCAACGCGACCCGGGATGGTACGCCGATCCTGAGATGGCGGGCCGTTGGCGATGGTGGGACGGGCAGGCCTGGACCGAGCACGCCGTGGGGACCGACCCGGGCCGCCAGGCGGCCGGGCCAATCGAGCCCGACGGGGCCGACGAGCCGAACGAGCCGGACGAGCGCGCCGCCCCCCAGGGGGTGCCCGGGCTGCCCCGGGACGGGCGGCCGGTTTCGTCCGGTCTGGCGCCTCCGAGGCGGCGCCCCGGTCCCTTCTCCGCCCACCCGGGCGGCCCGAACGTGTTTGCCCGGCGCTGGGCGGTACTGGTGGGGTTGGCGGCCTTGGTCGTGATCGTCCTCCTGGTGGCCCTGCGGAGCCACCCGCCCGCGCTTTACTGGCAGGGCGAACCCTTCGGTGACGGGCCCCAGGTCCTGGCCCAGGCCCAAGCGTCGATGCAGGCCGTGGCCGGCGCCGAAGAGGGGGCCCTGTCCCCCCAGAGCCGTTGCTATTTCAGCCTGCCCACCCAGGCTGCCCACGACGTGGCCCCCTACCTGCGGTGCGGCCCGGTCCTTCTCCCGTGGTCCTCACCGGGGGCGCCGTGGCTGACCTACAAACTGTCGGCGTCGCCACCGACCGGTTCCGGGGTGGAAGTGGCGGTGGCGCCGTCGCCTTCACCGGCCAGCACGGTGGCCCTGGCCAAAGCGGAGGTGCTGCGCCGGCCCGATGGCACCGCTCCGCCCCAGGGCGACGCCGGGCTGGCGGTGCCGGCCGTCCCTCGCCAGCCCCCGGGCTGGGCCGCGACGGTAGGCATCCCGCCCCCTGACCTGCGCCCGGCCCCGGTGACCGACCTCATCGGGGACTGGGGCCAGTCGTACCGGCTGGTGGCGTTCGGAGAGATGAACGAGCTCAGCGCCCGCCTCGATCCGGGCGCGCTGCGGGTGGCGTCCAACCCGCCCGGTAGCGCCTACTCGACGGGGACGTCCCGCTCGGATCTGCCCCTGGCCAAGCTGTTGCTGCCACCCAAAGGCCAGGTCTTCGTCGTGGCCGAGCTGGCCGTGAGCCCCGGCGAAGATGCCGGTGCCGTCCCGGCCGGCGCCGCCGGCGCCGGCACTCGCGTCCCGGACGAGCCGGTCATGGCGGTGGTGGCCGGCGGCCAGACGGCGAGCCTGCCCGCCGCCAACGCCTCCCGTTCCGCCGATGTGACCGTGGTGGCCTCGGTCCCGGTCGCCGACCAACCGGTCCTGGTTATCACGGACAAGGGGCTGGAGCAGAGGGTGCTGCTTTCGACCGGGCAGCTCGAGGGGGGCCCGAGCGTGCTGGCTCGAGCGGGGACGGACGAGCCCCTGGCGGCCCGCGCCACGCTGGCGGGCGTGACGGTGCACGTGAGCGACGCCTCCCTGGTCTGGTTTGCAGGTAGTGACGGGGGCACCGTCCCGCCCCAGCCGGACGAGGCCTACCTGCAGGTGCTGGCGTCGGCCTCCCCGCCCGGCTCTTCGTTCCTGCCCGCTTCGGACTTCACCCTGGAGCTGCCGGGCGGCGAGGTGGCCCAGGCCCAGGCGCTGCCGGACGCAAACCGGGAGGCCATCGTGGTCGGCTTCCTGGTCCCGGCCTCGTTCAGTGTCGGGACGGTGGTGGTGGCGTCGGGAGGGCACGCGCTCAGCGTGCCTGTGCATTTTCCCTAACCCGTAGGCTAGGGATATGTCCCTCGCTCGCCGCCCGCCTCAAGACCTCCGCGTCCTACTTCTGGAAAGCATCCACCCCGACGCCACCGACTTCCTGTCCAAAGCGGGCTACCAGGTGGAGGCGATGGACCGGGCCGTGAGCGAGGCCGACCTGGTGGAACACCTGGCCCAGGTCGACGTCCTGGGCATCAGGAGCAATACCCAGGTCACGGCGCGCGCCCTGGCGGCGGCGCCGCACCTGCTGGCGGTGGGCGCTTTTTGCATCGGCACCAACCAGATCGACATCGCCGCTGCCAACAGGCATGGCGTGGCCGTTTTCAACGCCCCTTTTTCCAATACCCGCAGTGTCGTCGAGCTCGTAATAGCGGAGATAATCTCGCTTCAGCGCGGCCTCACCGACAAATCGCGCCAGATGCACGAAGGCATATGGGACAAGTCGGCCACGGGGAGCCACGAGGTTCGCGGCCGGCGCCTGGGCATCGTCGGTTACGGGAACATCGGCTCGCAACTGTCGGTACTGGCCGAATCTCTCGGCATGGCGGTGTGGTTTTACGATACGGGTGACAAGCTGGCCCTGGGCAACGCCAAACGCTGTTCGTCGCTCGAAGAACTGCTCGAGGTGGTGGACGTCGTCACGCTGCACGTGGACGGTCGTCAGGACAACAGGGGCCTTTTCGGCCAGGCGGAGTTCGCCCGCATGCGCCCGGGCTCCCTGTTCCTCAACCTTTCCCGGGGCTTCGTCGTCGACCACACCGCGTTGCGGGCACATATCGAGAGGGGGCACATCGCCGGCGCCGCGGTGGACGTGTTCCCGAACGAGCCGAAACGCCAGGGCGAACCCTTCGTGTCCGAGCTCCGAGGGCTCCCGAACGTCATCTTGACCCCCCACGTCGGTGGTAGCACCGAGGAAGCCCAGCAGGACATCGGCCGGTTCGTGGCCGGGAAGTTGCACGACTACCTGGCACTGGGCTCCACCGCCCTGTCGGTCAACCTCCCCAACCTGGTGCTGCCGCCCGATGCCCGCGAGTTCCGCCTGACGTATGTCCACGCCAACGTGCCGGGCGTGCTGGCCACGGTCAACAGCCTGTTCGCGGCCCACGGCATGAACATCGAGGGCCAGTACCTGGGGACCCGGGGCGATGTCGGTTACGTCATAACCGATACGCCCAGCGATTTCCCGCCCGACGTGCTGGCGGCGCTGGCGGAGCTCCCGGCGACGACCCGGCTGCGCGTCCTGTAATAGGGCCGGGAACTGCGGGCAGTCCGGCCGGGCCCTGGCGCTCTACGCTGCGCGTGGCCCCTCGCCCACTATTAGCGATATGATGGCAGTTGGGGTGGGGCCTCAAGTGCGGGCCGGGGCGAGCCGATAAGGGGTTTATGGTAAATCTCATGCGTGTAATTCGGCCCTGGGCCACCCTCCTGGCGACGGGGCTGGTGGCGGCCCTCCTGGCGGGCGCGGGGCTGCTCATGAGGACGGGGCTGGCAGTGACCACGGCGCTGTCCGGTCTGCTGGAAGACTGGGGGCAGAAACTGGAGGTTCGCCGGGCCGCTTGGCGCTTGGAGGCGGCGCGCCGGGCCAAGGCGGCCGACCGCTGGAGGGCGGCGTTCGAGGCCGCCCCCCTCCCGATGGCGAAGGTGAGCCTGGACGGGCGCCTCGAAGAGGTGAACCCGGCTTTCTGCACACTTCTGGGCGAGCCGGCCCGGGCTCTGCTCAGCCGGCGCCTCAGTGCCATGGTCTACCCGGACGACCTGGTGGAGCTGAGCCAGGCCGGGGCCGTAGCCCGGACCAAGGAAGTCTCCAAGGACGAGGTGCGCCTGGTCTGTGCCGGGGGCCAGCTGCGCTGGTGCGAGCTGGCGACCTCGGTGTTGCGCGATGGCGATGACCGGGCCGAAAACCTGCTCGTCAATGTGGTGGACATCACGAGGCACAAATGTTCGCAGGCCGCCCTGCGCGACTTGGCCACCCGGGACTCCCTGTCAGGCCTGGCCAACCGCCGCTGGTTCGAGCTTCAGCTGGCCCAGCACGTGCAGCTGTGCACCGACGAGGGGCCCCGGGGGGCACTGCTCGTGATGGACCTGGACAATTTCAAAGCCGTCAACGACACCCTCGGCCACCAGGCGGGTGACCGTCTCGTGATCGAGGTGGCCGCCACTCTGCGCCGGCACCTGCGTGACCAGGACCTCGTGGCCCGGCTGGGGGGCGACGAGTTCGCCATCGTCCTGCACGACGGCAACGGTTGGGCGGCCGAGGCGGTGGCTCGCAAGCTCGTGCTGGCGATCAGGGACGAGGTCACCACGGGCGTGGGTGGCACCGAGGGCGGGGCGGGCGAGGTGGCCGTGGACCTGCGGGACGGCGGCGTCACCATGTCAGTGGGCGTGGCGCCTTTCGAGCTCCTTCCGGGCGTCGGTGCCCGGGAAGCCCTGAAGGCCGCCGATGCGGCCATGTACGCGGTCAAGCGTTCCGGGCGTAACGGCTACGCCGTCGTGGGTTCAGCCGAGGGCCCGCACCACGCCCGCCGGCGCCGGGACGGCGTGCCCGACCTGTCCGCCCGGGCCGTGCCGTCTTTGTCGGGGCCGCAGAGGGCGCAACCGGGGCCGCAGTCGCCTCCGCCGCAGGCGCCTCGGGCCCAGCGGGCCCTAGCCGGTGGCGCTATGGCCGTGCCCAGTGCCCGGGGCCCGTCCCAACAGCCGGGAGGCAAGTTCGGCGGCCAGGTCGACGGCCCGAGGGTCGCTCACGATGACCCGGTCCCAGGCCGCACCCTCGGCTTCCAGGACGACGGCCGGGCACCCGGCCCGCACGGCCGCGAACTCCCGTTGCCCGCGGCACCTGTGGCTCCCGACCACGAAGGCGCCCGGCCAGGCCAGGCCGGGCCGCCGCCATAGCGAGAGGCCGGCCAACGGGGACTCCTCCACGTGGACCATGCGCAGGCAGCTGATCGGGACCCGGACTGCCCGCCGCCAGGTCGCGGCGGTCTCCAGGGCGGTCAAGTGTATGACAACGTCGTTGAGGTCGACCTGGACGTGGGCCATCGTGTTCCGCTATCTCGGCCTCAACTCTAGGAGCGTGATGCCGATCTCTCGCATTGGATGAATCTTTTCACCGCGCCCGCCTTTCCACCCACCGCCGTCCGCCGGTCGCGTCCGCGGCCGGGCTGGGACCATGGCGGGCTGGTGGCCCAGATCGAGGCCGGGCTCGGGGACGACCCCGGCCCCGGCGGCTGGTCGGGCGGTTTTGCCAACCAGGCCCACTGGGACCCGGCCCGGTCCCGGGAGTGGCGGTGCTGGGCCCAGACGGGCTCGACGTGGTCGGCTCACTGTGGCGCGGCGGTGGCGGCCGACGACACGCTCGGGCTGTGCCATCGTCATCGCCGGTCCCTGCTCGAGGAGGACGTCGCCGGTAGTCGCTTCGAGCGTGCCGGCCGGGGCCGCTTTGACGGCCCCGATGAGCGGGCCGATGAGCGGGCCGATGAGCGGGTAGCGGCCCTGGCGGGCGCCGGGACCTGAGCCGGCCCTGAGGGTTGGCTAAGAGTTTGCCCTTGTCACGGCGGCGCCGGTCCCCACGCGTCCTAGCCTCGTGGCCTGAAGCGTTACGCTGGACGTTGTCGGGATGGTCCCTGGCTAGGGAGAAAGGCAACAATGGCAGGCACAACTCAGGGGCGCGGCGGCAAGGCGGGCAAGGTCCCACCCCGGCCGGGGTACGCGCGCCCGTCGGTACCCAAGCGCCCGGCCCCCAAGCCGGCCAATTACGGCCCCGGTCGGGGGGGCCGTCCTGTACCGCGGGCGTCCGCGCGCCAGAGCTTGCAGCAACGCCGGCAACGCAACATCTACACGGCCCTGATTGCGATCGGGGTCGCCGTCGTGGTCGTCGCCGTGATCATCGCCGTCAGCCTCTCCGGGGGCGGCACCTCCAAACCAGGCGCGACCGGCAAGCTCCCGTCCGGGGAGTTCACCCTGCCCACCAAACTCATCAGCGAGGTCGAGAGCGTGCCGGTGGACAAACTGGTAGCGGCGGCCAAGCCATTACCGGCCTATGCCGCGCCCCCTCAGGCTCTGCCGGCCAAAAACCCCGTTTATACCCAGGGCGGCAAGCCGGCCGTCGTTTACGTCGGCGCCGACTACTGCCCCTACTGCGCGGCCGAACGCTGGGCGCTGGTAATGGCGTTGTCGAAGTTCGGCACCTTCAGCGATTTGACGGGGACGACGTCGTCGGCGACGGACACCAACCCCAGCACGCCCACGTTCTCTTTCTACGGGTCCACTTACACCAGTAAGTACCTCACCTTCCTCTCCGACGAACAGTCGACGACGTCCGGGGCCGCCCTGCAAACCCCGACCGCGGCGGAACAGGCGTTGGTGACCAAGTGGGACACCACCCCCTACATCCCCGCCGCCGACGCCGGCTCCAACCCGATCCCGTTCATCTTCATGGGGGGCAAGTACGTCCTGACCGGGAACCAGTTCGATGCCTCGCCCATCTCCGGGATGCAGTGGGCCACGGCCGCGCCCTATCTGACCTCCGGCACCAACGCCAGCTCCAAGGGGCTCGAGGCGTCGGCAGGCTACTTGGTCGGTGATATATGCGTGTTGACGCATAACCAGCCCACCGCCGTCTGCTCGCAGGTCCCGGCCGTGCTCAAGGGCATCACCACGACGTCGGCCGTCAGCCACGGTAGTTCGGCGCCGACCACGGCCAAGACGAAGGCCACCACGACCACCGCCAAGAAGGCGTAGGGCTGACATGGCCAGAGTGGTGGGGGCGGACACCCACCGGACGCCTTCGGTCGCGACCGGTACCGGCCGGACCGGGGGCACCCCGAGCCGGCCGGTACCGCAAGATCCGGTGGAAGAGCCCCGCCTGGTCCCGCCGCGCTGGGTGCCCATCACCACCATGGTCATCTGCACGCTGGCAGTGGCGGATTCGGCTTACCTCACCTATACGCATTTCGCCAACCCCAAGGCCATAGCGTGCTTTCTGGCCAAGCCTGGCTCGCTCATCAACTGCGGGCTGGTGACCACCAGTCCTAGGTATTCGTATTTCTTCGGGTCCGTCTTCCACCATTTGGTCCCGGTGGCCCTGGCTGGCCTGGTGTGGTCCGTGGTCATGCTGGCCTTGTGCAGCCCCTGGGCGTGGCGGGCGGCGCCGCCGTGGGTGGCCCGGGCGCGGCTGGCCGGCTCGGTGGCGGGTGTAGCCACCGTCTTCTGGCTCCTGTGGGCCGAGCTCATCAAGCTGCGCCACATCTGCGAGTACTGCACGGTGGTGCACATGCTCACGTTCGCCCTCTTCGTGGTGCTCGTCCTGGGCACGGCGCTGGCCGTGCCGGCCGAGCCCGATCGACCGGCGTTCGACGAGATGGCCTGAGGCCTGAGCGGCACCCTCGGGGTGCTTCAGNNGGGCTCGAGGTGGAGTTCCGGGCCGACCTCTGTCCCTGTTCGCAACGCGACGGAGGAGGCCAGGACGGCGAGGGCGCCGTCGGTGCTCAGTTGTCTCTCCGCCGCTTGGCTCGAAAGGTTGGCGACCGTGGTCACCGGGCCGACGCGGTAGGCCCAGACCTGGTCATCGAGCAGGACGCGCTCCAATTTGTGAATGCCGCCGATGCGGCCGGCGCCGCGCAGCTCGGCCAGCCCGCGCCAGAAGTTGAGCACAGACCCGGGATCCGCCTTCTCGGCCCGGACGTTGGTGGTACCGATCTCGCCCAGCGGTAACCAGGGCCGGGCGGAGGGGATGGTGAAGCCGGCGTTTTCCCCGTCCGACCATGGCATCGGGGTGCGGCAGCGGTCGCGGCTCGGCTCGCCGGGCCGGCCCATAGTCATCTCGTCGAGCTGCAGGGAGATGGGTACGTCGACGTCGTCCATCCCCATCTCGTCGCCGTAGTAGAGCACCAGTGTGCCGGGCAGGGTGGCAAGTACGGCCAGCGCCGCCTTGACCGCCCGGGCGTCGCCGCCGCACCAGCGGGTGGCGAACCGGCCCACGTCGTGGTTGGACCCCGTCCACACCGGGGTGGCGCCGGGAGGCAGCTGGGAGAGGGTGCTCTCGACCACCTCCGCCAGGTCAGGCGGCCTGAACGCGGATTCGACAAACGCAAAATTGAAACCCATATGCAGCTCGGGCGCCTCCCGGCCGTAGTAGTCCCCGATCCGCTGGTAATCAAATTCCCACGTCTCGCCGAGCAGGGCCGGCTCCTGCTCGTAACCGTCTGCTATCTGCCGCCAGCGCCGGTAGATCTGATGGACTTCGGGCCGGTGCGAGCTGTAGACGGGGCGCAGTTTGCCCCGTCTGATGGCGGGATGGTCGGTGGGCAGGGCAGGCGGGTTGTCGCGGAGCAGGGCGTCTTTGTACAGGCCGTGAGCCACGTCTATGCGAAAGCCGGCCACCCCCCGGTCGAACCAGTAGTGGAGGATTTCCTCGAACTCCTCGTGGACCGGCTCATGCCACCAGTTGAGGTCCGGTTGCGCGGGCAGGAAATTGTGCAGGTAATACTGG
>PMLI01000502.1 GCA_003158835.1 Acidimicrobiaceae bacterium | reverse complement strand
AGCTCAGCGCCGGTATTAGACAGTGTAGAACTACACTGTAGACATGCAAGTTTGTCATCGGAGCGCACCATGATCCTCATCTTCGGCCTCGCCCTGCTCGTCGCCGCCGTGGTCATCGGCGTGGCCGGCGTTTTCGCCAACCATGGCAGCGCCCATGCCCTCACTCACGGCTTCTCTGTGCTCGGGTACCACGTGACCGGCTCAACCGGCACGCTGTTCCTGTACGGCGTCGTGGTCGGGGCGCTGGGCGTGTTCGGCCTCACCCTTCTCTTGGCCAGCGCTCGCCGCACGTCTCGGCTCGGTCGCGCCGCGCGCCGCGGGCTCGAGGAGTCGCGGGGCGAGACGGTCGCGGTCAGGAAAGACCGCGACGACCTGATCGACCAACGCGAGGCCGCCCGCGCTGAGACGGCGGCCGTACTGAACAACCGCGCCCCCCCCGCCGGCGACCACCTCGACCCGGTTGACGCTCGGCCCCCCAGGCGCCGCCGGCGCCTGCACCGAGCCGCGCCCCGGCCAGAGGTCACCGCCACACCCGACATTTCCAGCAGGGACCAGCCATGACAGCAACCGACAAAGCCAAGAACGCTTTAGGGGTGACGCGTCGTTCGGCGCGGACCAACCTCAAACATTGAGGGCGGCAGGCAGTTACGGCACGGGCGGCACGTCGCGCCCGGCTTCGGTCATTACCTGCCCCAACCGACCGATGTAGTACCGGTAGTTTTCCAGCGACGTGCTGGGTGGCACCTGATGATCGGCCCCCGGGATATAGCCACCCTGGCGGATAACAGGGAGAAGCCTCTCAAACTCCCGGTCGATCGGCTCCCGACCGTCCGCGATGCACAGTTTGTTGAACCCACCGATGAACTGCAGCCGGGGGTATTCCCGGCGTACCGCGACAATATCCATTCCTGCGTTTACGTCCATGGGTAGGAACCCGTCTACGCCCACGCTCAAGAAGCTGGGTATCAACTGGCGGAAGTCGCCATCTGTGTCCACCATGACGTGGCGAACCCCCCGGCTGCGCACCATGGGCACGAGTTCGCGATAGTAGGGGGCGACGAACTCGTCGAACATCCGGGGGGAGATCAAAGGGCCGTTGGTACCGCTGATGTCCTCCTGCACGTAAAGCACGTCCGCCGGCAGTACGTCCAGGACCTTGGACAGGTGCTCCTCGAACGCGCTCAGCGCAAACCGGTTGACCCGATGGACCAGATCGGGTGCGTCGTAAAACGCATATGACAGCCCTTGGGTGCCCATAAGCTCCCTCGGCGTCCAGTAAAAACCTTCGATATGGAGCCGGACCGAGTACTCCCCCCGTACCTGGCCCTCACGGAATGGCCCGTACGCCGTCTCGATGGCCTCGGTGGTGTAATAAGTTGCTTCCTCAGTTCGGGCCAGCTCCTCCGTTTCGGCCCAGTCCTCTGGTCGGGCCACGGCATAGGTGTCGTTCACCTCCACGCCGCTCCACTTGTGCCGATCGATCACCCGGCCGCCTTCGTCACGGTACAGCGTGTGCTCGGCGCTGTCCTCGAGGATTTGTACGGGGCGGCCGCGCAGTGGCAGGGCGAAGGCCACCCTCCTGACGGCGTCGAACCCGAGCCACCTCTCGTAGTCCAGCACGGCGTCAAAGCGGCCTACTTGAAGGTACCTTTCAATGGGAGAGCCCGGCGTCGCCGCCTCAAGTATGCGGTCCACCATCTCCCTCGGTAGCCCTTCTTCGGCGAACCTCCGGACCGTGAGGTCCCAGGGATAGAACGTTTCCTCAACCGCGCCCCGGTCCTGCGTCGTCCCGAACGAGAGGGTGGCGTGTTCCCGCTGCCGAGTGTTCATGGTCGCAGAGCAGCGGTCGTCGGCCAGCAGGCCCACATGTGAGAGGCGTTCAGTCCTCGACGAAGATGCAGTCCGCCGGGCAGTCGGCCTTGGCGTCGAGCACGTCCCGCTCCCGTTCCGGCGCTACCAGTGCCATGTCTTCACGGCCATCGCCCAATGTCCCGTCGGGCAGGAGCACGTGGGCTACGCCGTCATCGCCCATGGCGAACACTGCCGGGCACGTATCGCTGCACAAGCCATCGGCGCTGCACAGGTCCTGGTCGATCCAAACTTTCATGACGGCGTACCTCTCTCGGTCAAGGGGTGGGGGAAGTCGTTGGGCTCGATGTCGTCGCAGGGGCCGGAGCCATAGCGGGCCCCGTTGATGCCGAACACGCTACCGCCGGGACGCCCCTGTCCAAAAGAACCGCCCGGCTACAGGGGCCCGGTCCTGAGGGGCCAGAGCCGGCTCGACTGCTGTTCAGCCTGACCCGCCTGACCCGGCTGGGCCCGGTGTCGGTACGGCGGGAACAGGTAGGGGGCCGGAGGCGTTGAGCCGTAGCGAGGAAGGCCGAGCCGGAGGGTACGCGATGGAAGTCAAGGAACTGGGGCACCTGGTGCTGTACGTGCGCAACCTCAAGCGCTCCGTGGCGTTTTACCGGGACGTGCTCGGGTGGAGGATGATCACCCCCGACGTACCTGGCGTTGCCTTCCGGGCCGCCGCCTTCTCGGCCCCGTCGGGCCGCACCCACCACGAGCTCCTCCTGATTGAAGTCGGCGAGGATGCCGCCGCCCTCCCCCCGGGCCGGCGGGTAGGCCTGTACCACTTCGGCCTCAAGGTCGGCACCAGCGACGAGGAGCTACGCGAAGCTTTGGCGAAGGTCACCGCTTCGGGTGTGACGGTCGTCGGGACGAGCGACCACACCGT
>PMLI01000016.1 GCA_003158835.1 Acidimicrobiaceae bacterium | reverse complement strand
ACGTGTGGTTACCAGCTCGAGGACCATGGAGTTGGGCGCGGACACCACGTACCTGGGGTCACAGGCCTCCACCAGCGACAGCGGGGCCAACCAGGCGTTCCAGGTCGGCTCCGGCACCTGGCGACGCAGGTTGGCCGAACAGGTTGACCAGAGCTCTGCGGTGGTCGTCATCTCTCAGTCACGGCCGCTAGGTTCATAATTGCCCACAATCCTGTTGACAAACTTGTGGAGATTGAGTTCTGGTGCCGCTGCTACCAGCGGTTTTCCCCGGGGCCGGGGGGAAGGGGCCGACCTCTCAAAGTCGGTTGTTGCTTCTCGTACCCACAACCGCCAGAGGCAGGTCGTAGGGAGTCGACGCTAGCACCTCAGGAGGCAGGGGCAAGATGTGAACTGCGTCGAACACAAGTTCGCTATCATGGGAGCTTGTGAGACGTGCTCGGTTGCCTGGTCCTCAGGGTACCTGCCACAATCCACGAGAAATCAACAGCTTTGGTCCCCTAGCGACGCACAGGCCTGAGCCGCGAGGCTAGGCAACTGTGGCCCAATCTATCGCCGACATCCGCGAGCGTGCCCAGAGTACCCGGTCCCGGGTCGACCGGGTGCCCCCTCACGACCTACAAGCGGAGGAGTCGCTGCTAGGGGCGATGCTGCTATCCCGTGACGCCATAGCCTCGGCGGTCGAGTGTTGTAAGGCAGCCGATTTCTACCGGCCGTCACATGGTCACATTTTCGAAGCGATCTGCTCGCTGTACGCTCAAGGCGAGCCGGCTGACCCTGTTACTGTCGCCGACGAGCTGAAGCGAGCCGACCTGCTCGAGGGCTCCGGTGGCGTGGGCAACCTGGTGGCGCTGCAGGCCAATACCCCTGCCATTGCCAACGCGGCTCGCTATGCCCGGATCGTCGAAGAGCACGCCTTGTTGCGCCGGCTCATCGGTGTCGCCGGTGATATAGCCGAGATGGGGTACTCCCTGCCCGAAGACGTCGTTGCCACCCTGGACAGGGCCGAGGCGATGGTGTTCGAGATCGTCGAGCGCCGGGTAACGGACTCCCTCAAGCCGCTCAGGGAGTTGTTGGCGGCGAGCCTCGACCACCTCGAGGCTCTTTACAACCGGGGCGACGCCATCACGGGAGTGCCCACGGGTTACACCGACCTTGACGAACGTTTGTCCGGCCTGCAACCCAGCGCCCTGGTGATAGTAGGGGCCCGGCCCTCGATGGGGAAGACGTCCTTCGCTCTGGGCGCGGCCGCCTATGCGGCGATCGAGAAGAGGTTGCCCGTACTGTTCTTCTCCTTGGAGATGAGCCACCTGGAGCTGACACAGCGGCTTCTGTGTTCCGAGGCACGTGTGGACTCCTCCCGTATGAGGAACGGGAAGCTGCACGAGTCGGACTGGCCGAAGGTCGTAAATGCCATAGGCAAGCTGGGAGAAGCGCCGCTGTTCATTGACGACAACCCCAACCTGACGGTCATGGAGATAAGAGCCAAGGCACGCCGTCTGAAAAGCCGCGAGGGATTGGGCTTGATAGTCGTCGACTACCTGCAGCTGATGTCGAGCCATGGTCCCAGTGAGAGCCGCCAGGTCGAGGTCTCGGAAATAAGTAGGGGCCTCAAGATCTTGGCTCGCGAGCTTTCCATACCAGTGGTGGCGCTTTCTCAACTTTCCCGTAACCTCGAGGCACGAGCTGACAAGCGCCCGGTCTTGGCTGATCTCAGAGAGTCGGGCAGTCTCGAACAGGATGCTGATGTGGTCCTGTTCATCTACCGCGACGAGGTCTACAACAAGGACTCCTCCGATAAAGGAGCCGCTGAAATAATCATCGCCAAGCACCGGAACGGTCCAACCGGTATGACCCAGCTTGCCTTCTTGGACCATTTCACCCGTTTTGCCAATATGGCAAGGGTGTGACCGTTGTCGTTTGCACGCGAGCCGCAATGGGGGGCAGCGACCGTGACGGTCGCTGCCCCCCATGGGTCGGTTCAGGCCTTTATCACTTCGACTGTTACCGGGAACTCCACTTCGGCGTGGAGCCTCAGCGGCACTTCGTGTGTGCCTAGTGTCTTGATCGGCTCAGGAAGGCGGAGCCGGTAGCGGTCAACCTCTAAGCCCGCCTGTTCGGTTATGGCGTCGGCAATGTTGGCCGTCGTCACCGAACCGAAGAGCCTGCCCTCGGGGCCTGCACGCATCGGGATGCGGATAACCTGCTGGACCAGCTTGCGGGCCACTGTCTCGGCGACTTGGCGGTCGTGGGCATCCTTGGTTTCGCGCGCCCGACGCATTTTGGCCGCCTGGTTGGCGATGCCGGCATTGGCGGGGATGGCTTGGCCCTTCGGGAACAAGAAGTTGCGCGCGTAGCCATCGGCCACGTCGCACATGTCTCCTCTCTTTCCGAGGTTGGGGACATCGGAGCGGAGTACGACGCGCATCATGGCTCTATTTCTGCCAGGTCAGGCTCGGTCTCGGCATCCGGGTCGTAGCTCAGGGCTTCCTGAGGTCCCAAAACGCTCTCGAGCTCGGTACTTTCTTCGCGGCCGGGCGCCGATCGGGGCCGACCGGGCCCCCGCTCGCTGGCCGTCCGTTGGACGTAGGGCAACAAAGCCAGCTCTCGAGCGGTCTTGATGGCCACCTGGACTTCGCGCTGGTGCTGGGTGCAGTTGCCCGTTACCCGCCGGGAGCGGATCTTGCCTCGTTCGCTCATGAAACGTCTGAGAAGGCCTACGTCCTTGTAGTCCACCCACTCAGCGTGCTCCTTGCAAAATACACAAACCTTCCGTTTGCCACGGGGCCGCGTCTCCTTGGGAGCGCGCTTGGGGTTGCGGTCTCGGTCGTTGGTGCGTGCCATCGCTTAGAAGGGCTCCTCGTCCTCGTGGCCCGCGCCGTAGCTCACCGGTGCAGGCTCAGCGGCCGGCCGCGGCTGATAAGCATGTTCGGGCATGGCATGGGAGTCGCCATTGGGACCTTCGGGGCTGCGGCGCTCGTTTTTGGTGACCTGGACCGTCGCCCAGCGCAGGCTGGGGGCGATCTCGTCGGCCGTGATCTCCACCTTTGAGCGTCGCTCGCCGTCCTGGGTTTCCCAGGACCGCTGGTCGAGACGCCCGGTCACGACGACCCGGGCGCCGCGGGTCAAAGACGTGGCTGCGTTTTCGGCCAGGTTTCCCCAGCAGACCACGTCGAAGAACGAGGTTGACTCTCGCCGTTCCTGGCTCTGACGGTCCGTCCACGTCCGGTTGACCGCGATACCGAAGGTGGCCGTGGCCTGCCCGCTGGGGGTGAAGCGCAGTTCGGGCTCTCGGGTGAGGTTGCCGACGATGCTGACCGTGTTGTCTTGTGCCATCTTCATGCTTCTTTCGTGTTGGCGCCCACTGCAGTGGTCGTTTCCTGGGGTNNGTTCGGGGAGCCTCAGCACCTTGTGCCTGATTACTTCATCGGTGAGGCTGAGCTGGCGGTCGAGGTCGGACAGCGCGGCGGGCTCGGCGTTGGCTTCCAAAACCACGTAATAGCCCTCGTTGCGGTGGCGGACGGGGTACGCCAAGCGGCGCTTGCCCCAGGTGTCTGCCTTGACCGACTTGGCACCCGCAGCCGTCAACTGCTTGGTGAAGCGGTCGACGAGGGCTCGGACGGCCTCCTCTTCCAGGCTGGCGTCGAAGATGACCATGACTTCATAGGGCCGCATAAGCGGCTCACCTACCTTTCCCTATGGGCCAGGCCGACGGCTCGCCGCCGGTCCTGGGCTCCGGTCGTTCCGGAGCAGGGCCGTACCTATTGTGCAAGCCATGGTAGCTGACGCCTGCGATCGTCCATCACCACGAGCCTGGCACGGGGCAGTGACCGTTATCTCAGCGGGTGTAGCTCTCGTCGGGGGTGGGGAACCGTCGCTCCCGGACGTCGGTTGCCCAGGCAGCCACGGCCTGTGATGCCAGCTCTTCGAGCTCTGCGTAGCGGCGGGCGAAGCGCGGCNNGAACACGAGCACCTGCCCGTCGCACGAGCTGCCGGCACCAATACCGAACGTGGGCACCGGTACCGACCTGGTGACCTCGGCGGCGAGGTCATCGGGGACTCCCTCGATGACAAGCGCAAAGCAGCCTGCCTCGGAGAGCGCGATTGCGTCCTCGATCAAAAGCTTCGCCTCCCCGGGCAGACGGCCCTGGACCCGGTGGCCGCCCATGGCATGGAAGGACTGCGGGGTGAGCCCGATGTGGCCCATGACGGGG
>PMLI01000230.1 GCA_003158835.1 Acidimicrobiaceae bacterium | reverse complement strand
CAAAGCTGTCCATCAGCGCATCTTTGTAGGAGCCGAGGTCGAAACCGGGGGGTACGGTCAAGGTCGGTGTGACGTCGAGGTCCATGAAGGCCCGGATATAGCGGGCCAGCTCGGGGGCCCGGACGGCATCGGCGATCAGCTCGAAACCGGCCAGCGCACCGAGGTAGGCCAGCGCGGAGTGGCTGCCGTTGAGCAGGCGCAGCTTCATTTCCTCGTACGGGGCGACGTCGCCGACCAGCGTCGCTCCGGCCCGCTCCCAAGCCGGGCGGGGCCCGGCGAAGCGGTCTTCGATCACCCACTGCGAGAAGGGCTCGGTGACCACCACGCCGCGGTCTTCCAGACCGAGCAACGCCGCCACGTCGCTGCGATCGGCGCCGGTCGTGGCGGGAACGATCCGGTCCACCATCGTGTTGGGGAACGAAACGTTCTCGGCCATCCACGAACGCAGTCGGTTGGTTTGGGAGCCGGGCTGCAGGTCACAGAATTCACTTACCAACCGGCCCAGGGTGTCCCCATTGTGGGGGAGGTTGTCGCAGCACAACACCGTAAGCGAGGGCGAGCCACGCTGCCGGCGGGCCTCGAGGCCGGCGACGAGTTGGCCGATGACGGTCCGGGGCGGGCGCCCCTGGGCGTCCGCCAACAACTCCGGGTCGTCGCTGCGCAGCCGGCCCGTGGAAGGGTCAAAGCGGTAGCCCTTCTCGGTGACTGTCAGTTCCGCTATGCGCGTGGCCGGGGCGGCCAGCCGGTCGGTGACCATCTCCGGCTGTTCCGGGGCGACGAGAACATCCCGGATGACGCCTATCACGCTCACTCCGGTGCCCTTCCCGCGGCGCACCAGGACACTGTAGAGGCAGTCCTGGGGCCGGAGCGCCTCGGCCACGGCCGGGCTGCGCTGGGTGACCCCGCAGATCCCCCATGACGTTTCCTCGCTCGCAGCCAGCGCCAGCTGGGTGTAGACAGCCTGATGGGCGCGATGGAACGCGCCCAAGCCGAGATGGACGATACCCACGCAGAGCGCCCTTGGGTCAGGCGACGGGCGCCACGGTGCCGGGACCTGACCGAGCCGGTCCAGGCAAAGCCTTGGCAAGGCAGGGACAATGCGGTCCTGCGGCCTCAACACGCCTTTCGACGGTAGCCGCTCGCCCCGGGTGACGCGGCTTGAAGACGGGCCTTCCGGTCCGGCGCGTCCGCTATGCTCCGCTCTCAAGTCGTTTCGAGCCGCGCCATTTGCGTACCGGTTGATCAGGTACGGACCAGGAGGTAGACAATGCGTTCCAAGTGGCTTGCAGCCGTGACAATGACGACTGCCCTTCTCGGCGTCGGCGCGCAGGCAGCATCGGCCAAGGTCCCGCCCACGCAGATGACCCGGTTCAAGGCGGTCGAGGCGGCCTTTAGCGGCCCGGACAGCAAATGGACCAGTGCCCTCGAAGCACTGAGCCCCAAGTCGCCCGTGGCCCAGCTCCAAAAACCATGCCTGGTCTTCATCCCGGCGCTGAAGAGCTTCGACACCGGCCTGTTGAAAGTCGGTTTCACAGGCAAGACTGCGACCGACGCGGAGGCCATCGTCATCTCCAACAAGCAGTTGATCGTGCTGATGAGCTCGATCCACAGCGTCAAATCGTTCGAGACCGGTTTCAGTGCCATCTTCGCCAAGGATTTGTCCCTCCAGCAAGCATTCGCAAAGGACATTGGCATCCCGACCGGAGACGTTTACATCTAACCGACGTCTGGCCCGAGGACGGTGACGCCAGAAAGGCACGCCATGACCAAGTGGGAGTACCTCGTCGTGCAGAAGCAACCGACCGGCGTCTGGATGACCCTGGGCCGCGACTTGACGTTGGGGTGGGGGGACGAGCCCCAAATGCTCGCCAAGTGCGGCGAGGAAGGTTGGGAATTGGTAACTGTGGCCACGGGCCATGGCCCTGCGCCGGACTACTACTTCAAAAAGCCTGTCCAATAGTTGCTCCCGGCGCACCATTGACCCACATGCGCGCCCGGCCGGCCGGCGTGTGCGACACTTGTCCTGCATGACGTGGGGTGGCGTCCACCTATGGTCAGAGCGCTGGTCGCAACCGGGCCGTCGGCGCCGCGGGGCCGCCGCGCTCGTGGTCATCGCCGCCGTCGGCAGTCCTGTGATATGCGCCACGGCGAGTTATGCGGCGGGCGTGCCGGCCCGGACGACGTCTTATTACGAGCGCAGCGCCAATCCCCTCAGGCTGTACCGTCAGGGCGAAGCCGCCGGCAGGGCCGCCGCTCAAGGCATCGTGATCCTGGATTTCGGCCGGCCCGGTTACGATGGCGAGACTTACGGGACCATGGGTTTCGGGGGGCCCTTCATCCCATTTTCGGCCATCGCCAGGGGCGTCGAAAACTACGTCAGAGGCTATTACCGGTACGCCCCCAGTTACACCACCCTGCATGTGGCCCTCGGCACCAACAACAGCTGCGGCACGGGCCAGCCCTGCGGAGAGGCCATCTGCGGCTGTCCGGACGAGCCTGTCGACTTCGCCGCCTGGGGTGGGCAACTGGCCGAGACCGTGGTGAAGATCGGCGCCTGGGCCACGGATATCAGGGCCCTGGACGGCTTCACTGACGACGTGCGCGTCGTCGCCGCCGACGACGCCGAGCCCGCCTACGACCCCGGGTACACCAATACGTACGACGTCCTGGCCGGCTACGCCAGGACGGTCGGCGGCTCTTCGCCGGCCATGGTGGACTATGGCTCGGCCGAGACAAGTTACTGGACGGAGAGCCAGCTGCTCCAGGTGGCGTACGGTTTTCGCCCCGACGTCCCGATGCCCCAGGTGTACTACCCGTCGGAGGCGGCCGACTGGGGCGCCCTACTGAGCTACGCCAAGGCACGGCGGGGCGAAGCAGTCTCCATCTTCGGAGTGTTGACCGAGGGGCACGGCACCAACGGCCCGGAGGCGGCGTACTCCGACATGGTGCAGGCCGTCTCCAAAGTCACCGACCAACGCAGCATCCCCTGGCTGTCCACCATCGCCGGCTGAGCCTCAGGCCCGGAGCACCAAGTCCAGGACGGCGGCATAGAACACCAGTCCGGCTCCGACCACCAGGGCATGGAACACCTCGTGGTAGCCGAACACGGTGGGCCAAGGGTCGGGCCGGTGCAGGCTGTAGACCGCCGCCCCCATCGAGTACACCAGCCCGCCCACGATCAGCAGCACAAAGATCGCAACCCCGAGACGCGCCCACAGGTTTGGCATCACTGCCACGGCCGTCCAACCGACGCCGATGTAGAGAGCGGCAGTGACCCATCGGGGCGATCCCAGCCACAGGTTGCGGACCACCGCTCCGAGCACCGCCAGGCCCCAGACCA
>PMLI01000583.1 GCA_003158835.1 Acidimicrobiaceae bacterium | reverse complement strand
CCCGCGCCCGTGGCCCGGCGCACCCCGTCGATGACATCGTCGACCCGCGCATCGAGGACTACATCGGCCCTCGACCGGGCAAAGGCGAGGCGGGCGTCGGTCGCTCCGACGAGGATGATCGGAGATGCGCCGTGCAGCCGGCCGAGCTCGAGGTGGAGCTGGCCCATGGGCCCGTCACCGAGCACCACGAGGGGATCGCCATGCTCGATGCCCAAAGCGTCAAAGCCGTGGACAACGCATGCCAGCGGCTCGACAAAGGTCCCCACCGCGAACTCCACGTGGTCGGGGAGCCGCGCCAGCCCGTGCTCGACGATCGGGCCCGGCACCCTGACCAGCTCGGCAAAGCCGCCCGGCTCCGGTCGGACGTCCATGAGGTGCCGGCACAACGTCGGTCGTCCGGAGGCGCACACATCGCATACGCGGCACGGGATGTAGGCAGGGACCGCGACCCGGTCGCCCACCCGCCACTTGGCCCGTTGCCGGTTGTCGCCGTCCGCCGGCCCGCCCAACGCCACAATTGTCCCCGCCATCTCGTGGCCCAGCACTGCCCCCGGCGCTATTCGCGGATGGCCGCGCCGGTAGGTTTTCACATCCGTCGCGCACAGGCCACAAGCACCGATGGCGACGAGGGCCTCCCCGGACGAAATAGTCGGAGCGGCGACATCCTCGATCACGAGCCGGCCCGGGCCCAGGTACCGCAACGCCTTCATGCTCGGTCCCCACGTCCCGAGGCTTCCGCGGGGCGGGGCTGCAGCAACTTCGGCACCGGCCGCAGCACCCGCAACGCCCCGGGACGCAGGGTGATCTCGACGCGATCGCTCTCCTCCAGCATGGCCAGCGGGTTGCCGTCGGTGAGCACCACAGTGCCGGACCTGACGCCGTCGATAACCAACCGCTGGTCGCCGTCCAGGCTCGTATAGGAGCAACGAACCGGGCCCATGGTGGCGACGGCCGAGGCGCTCAACTCGACTCGCGCCAGGGGGACATCCGAGATGACGCAGCCGGCGGGCAGGCCGACCCAGCTGCTCAGGCAGACCCCGCCGGTGACAGCGTGGCCAGTGAACGCGGGCGACGTGAACCCCGCCACCACCCCGCCAACGCGCCGACCGCGCGCTATCACCACCGCGCCGGCCTCTTGGTCATCACCAGGACCGCCTGGTGCCGCCGGCCACGGCCGGGCGGCTTTCCGGACGACCGTCCCGGGCCGGCCGATGGCTCGGGGACGACCCCGTCGACGCTGTCCCTGCAGGTAGGCCACCGCGTCGAGATCGCGCAGGCGTCCCTCGAGCGTGCCTACCAGCGTGGTCCCGAGGACGACGTCGTTGAAAGCGAGCGCGGCCTTGCCGGCGTGCGTGGCAACGAGAGCGGGGACGGGGCGGGCCTCGAGGTGCCGGCCGTCGAGCCGGTCCAAGTCGGCCGTACCGCATGTCATTAACTGGCCGGTACTCATCGAGCCGGCGCCGATGCCGCACACAGCCGGCGCGTCGGTGCGCTCGACAATGGCGGCGGCGACATCGGCCAGCGTCCCGTCGCCGCCGATGACCGCGATCACACCAACGCCCCGCTCCGCCATGGCTCGGGCCAGGGCCATCGTCTGGGCCGCGCCACGCTGATCGGGGACCGGGACCACACCCACCGTCCACCGCTCCGGGTCGATGAAGGCTGCGCCCAACTCACCCGGCCCGGTCAGCACATGTCCCGCGCCCAGCGCCTCGAGCACCAACTCGACCACGCCGCCGTCCACTCCGGCTCCGGCGGCTCGGTTGACGATCAGGCCCAGGTTCACGTAGCCACGACCGGGACCCACACCTGGTACGTGGCCCGTCGATAGATCTCCCTATTGGACCAAACGCCAGCGCGGTAGCTGTCAGCCGCGCTATTGCCGGCTTCGTAAAATGGCAGCAACTGGACGGGGCCACCTGGCTCGGCCTTCGCGTTGCTCACTATGCGATAACGGCCGCCGTCGCCGAAGGCGAAGCCCGTCCCCGCCATCAGCCGGGCGGTCCGGACCTCGAGCCGGTTGGGCGGTCCGGCACCAGCCGGGCTACACCTGACCGTGTCCACACCGGACGCAACCTCGACAGAGAGATCTTCCAACAAGCGGCCCTCGGGCAGCAAGGCCACATCGGCGGCATATACGAGCGGGCCGCGCACAAATGCGACATGTCCCGAGTTGCCGGCCGCGTCGCTGACAATCCGGGGCCCCATCTCAAAGGTCACCTCGATTTTGGCCCCCGTTTGCCACTCTTTGGTTACGCACACGTAACCGTTGCCGCCTACGTCCCCCGCCTGCCTGGCACCGTCGACAAGCACCGTCCAACTCTGGCACCACCCTGGTTTCCGCAGGCAGAGCCCGAACGTCGCCGGTCGCGCCAGCCCCAACTCGAGCCTCAGCACGCCGTCAAACGGGTACTCCGTGTGAACTTCGACCTGAACCGGCCCGATATTCTCCATTTCGACTGTGGCCGAGAGACGCTCGAACAGGTCGACGAATATGTTGCCTTCCGCCACGCCGAGCGCCGCTCCGGGCAGCATGGCCATGGCCCGCGACCCGCGCGACGGGCAGCATTCGGGGTCCGTATGTTCACGGTGCCGCTTGTAGTCCCGCAACCCCACATAGTATGCCCAACCTCGCCCGTCCTCGGACTGGGCCGCCAGCAGGTGATTATAGATGGCACGCTCGGCCGGTTCGAAGTACTTGGCGTCCCCCGTCAACCGGTG
>PMLI01000023.1 GCA_003158835.1 Acidimicrobiaceae bacterium | reverse complement strand
GGCTATCAGTACGGCGACACCAACTACGTGGCTTACAGCGACCAGATCTACGTCGACCTGGCCCAGCAGCTCGGCTACCAGCCTTCGGCGAGTGGTCCAGCCCCGGTTGCCGTCGGCACCGCCCTTCTTGACACCAAGCTCGAGTACCTGGCCGGCCTCGACCAGCTCAACGGTGTGGAGGAGAAGGCGCTCCTTCAGATCACCCTGTACGGCTTGCCGTTCCTGGGGGTGCAGGAGCCTCACCAGGTCCTCGCCGCCGTCGGCTCGACCACCAGCGTCACCGCCACTGGCGTGGCCTTCAACCCCGGTCACGCTCTCGGGCTCGAGCAAGCCGATCTTGCCGTAAGCCCGACACTGTCGGGCACCTCGGTCACCCCGACGAGCTCGGGCCCGACCTACACCTACGACTCGGGCCAGCAGGGCGTAGTCGCCGACCCCGGCGGGCCCGTCCTGCCGCTGCAGCTCAACGACGTCAACGTGCCCTCCGAAACTTTGCGCGGCGTCGGCTTGTGGGCCGGTAGCTACACCGACACGACCGGGACCAGCCCGCTCACGGGCGACCCGGCGACCGAGAGCGGCAACCCCAGCATCGTCCCGTTTGCGTCGCCCGCGTTCTTCCCTCAGACGCTATGGAACCCCAACTACTTCCCGACCCTCGTCAACGGCGGCGCCACCGAGCTGGCGCTGACGCCCGAGCAGTACGTCTCGGGCCCGAACGGCGCGACCACGGACACCAGGCGCGCCTACAGCGACCTGGACCTGCGCCTTTTCTACGACAACAACACCCAGAGCTACACCAACAGCGGGACCATCAACGGCAACACCATCAACGGCAACAATGTGCCCGCTCTCGCCGCCCCCCCGACTATCTCCAACGTCACCAGCAATGTCAGCGGCGAGCAGGTGACGGTGTCGGCCACTGTCACGGGCGATCCGTCGGCGGGCATCCAGGAGGTCTGGGTCACCTATACCGGCCAGGCCTCGGGAGGTCCGCTCTACGGCAGCTGGCAGTCGGTTGACCTCACGCAAAACCCCTCCGACACGACGCAGTGGTCCGGGACCTTCACCGACTCTAACGCCAGCACCAAGGGCACCCCGGCGAGCGATGCCTGGTTTATGCTGCAGGCGGCCAACGGTGTCGGCGAAGTGAGCATGAACGACAACAGCGGCTACTACTTCACGCCGTCGGTCACGCCCGGCGCCCCGTTGCCACCGAGCGCCAACTCCTACAGCGTCGCGCTGGCGGCGACCAACGCGACGAGCGGCAACTACGAGGGCGCGGCCTCGGTTGCCGCCACTCTGAAGCCAACTAATGGCGACTCGACCCCGAATGTCAACGACCAGCAGATCACCTTCGGGCTGGGCGCCACCACCGTGGTTGCTACCACGAATTCGGGCGGCGTGGCGACGGCGACGGTCCCGCTCATCCAGTCCCCGGGTGGCTATACCCTCAGCGCCTCGTACGCCGGGGACGCCAACGACCAACCGGCTGGTGCCAGCACGCCCTTCCAGATCGACCAGGCCACCACGAGCCTGGCGCTGTCTGCGCCGAGCCGGCTCACCGCGGGTGTCGCCAGCGGCGTCACCGCGACACTGACGGGTGGGCCAGGCAACGGTCCCCTGTCGCAGAAACCTGTCTACTTTGTCGTTTCGGGCTCGAACGGGGCCGTCTTGACGACTAGTGGCATCACCAACGCCAACGGTCTGGCGCAGGCGGGCCCGCTTGCCCTGCCGCCCGGGGATGTCGGGACCGGTTACGGCATCACGGCGTACTTCGGGTCGAACGCTGTCCCCCTGGCCAGCGGCAAGACCTATAACGCGGCTGACCCGGATTTCGCGCCGTCGCAGAGCACGAGTTCGCTGAGCAGCGTGGCCGACCCGGCCCCCACGCTGACCATCACTCCGCCGAGCTCGGTGACGGCCACTGGCGCGGCGACGCCCGTGCCCTACACGGTGACGGACGTCGATTACGGCGGGTCGACCGGGACGCCGTCGTGCGCCCCGCCGCCCGGATCCGGTTTCGCGGTCGGCTCGACGACGGTCACATGCACGGCCACCGATCCCTACGGCTTCACTTCTCAGGCGAGCGCGAGCGTGAACGTCACCCCGGCGACGCTCACTCTTTCCGTTTCAGGTGACCAGACCTACGGCGGCAAGCCGACGTGGACGTCCGACCCGTCGGGCCTGGTGGGTGGCGACCAGCCATCGGTGATAACGGGCAACCTGACTTGCACGAGCTCGGGCAGTTCGTCCAGCCCTGTGGGGACCTACACGATCAGCTCGTGCTCGGGCTTGACGGTGCCGAGCTACTACACCGTCAATTACGTGGACGGAGTGCTGAAGGTCGGCCCCGCCCCGCTCACCATCGCAGCCCCGAGCGGCACCATGACCTACGGCTCGACGCCACCGGCCATGACCCCCGGCTACTCCGGCTTCGTCAACGGTGACAGCTCGTCCTCGCTCACGAGCCAACCTGTCTGTGCCGTCGTCGTGACACCGTCTTCCCCAGCCGGCACCTACACGACCTCGTGCTCGGGGGCGGTCG
>PMLI01000599.1 GCA_003158835.1 Acidimicrobiaceae bacterium | reverse complement strand
CCCTGCTCTGACCGCTGAGCTACGAGCCCTTTGTGCCTCTGACCTGCTACTATGCTTCCGGCCGCTCCTACTGTAACATGCCCTGGGTAACTCTTGGGTAACTTTGGGCCCGGCAAACAGGGAGGGTAGCGCCATGCGTGGGACCCTGGAGCAACGCGGCGAGGACCGCTGGCGAATCCGCGCTTACGCCGGACGCCAGGGCGGCAAGGTGTGCTGGGTGAGCCGGACGGTCACGGGGGGAGAGCGGGATGCTCAGCGCGCCCTGGCCAAGTTGGTCACAGAAGTAGAAAGTGGGCAAGTTGCCGCAGGCCACCCGGTCAGCCTAGGCGAGCTGGTCGACCGGTGGCTCGACGACATCGGCCCTCACCGAGCTGCTTGGACAATGCACAAGTACCGGGAGCTGGCGGACCGCTCGGTCAAGCCCGCCGTCGGCTCGCTCCGGCTCGACAGGCTCTCGGCCCGACAGCTTGACGACTTCTATAAGGGGCTGTCGCAGCGGGGCCTCTCCCCAGCGTCGGTGCGCCGGCAACACGCCCTGCTACACGCCGCGCTCGGGCGAGCCGTCAAGTGGGGAATGATCGCGTTCAACCCCGCCGACCGCGCCACGCCGCCAGCGCTCACTCGCCACACGGTTACCACGCCGAGCCTTGCAGACGTGCCGCGTCTCATCGCCGCCGCGGAGGCCGCCGACGACCCGGTACTGGCTACCGCCATCGCGCTCGGCGCGGTGACCGGCGCCAGGCGGGGCGAGTTGTGCGCCCTTCGGTGGTCGGATGTCGATTGGGAGCGACGCCTGCTGCGCATCGCCCGCTCGTTGACGGTCATCCGCCACGCGGTCAGCGAAGGGCCGACCAAGGCCCATCAGGTGCGACAGGTTGCCATAGACGACGTGACGGGCGCTTTCCTGCTCGTCCGCAGAGGGCAGCAAGAGAGCTATGCAGCGCAAGTCGGGGTGCGCCTCTGCGCCGACCCCTACCTGCTGTCACGTTCCGCTGACGGCTCGGGCCCCTGCCTGCCCGACGGCCTCAGCCATGGGTACGAGCGGCTGGCCAAACGCCTCGGCGTCGGTGGCCACCTGCGCGAGCTGCGGCACTTCGCGGCCACGACAGCCATCGCGGCCGGTACCGACGTCCGCACGGTGGCAGGCCGGCTCGGCCACGCTGATCCCTCGGTCACCCTCCGGGTGTACGCGCACGTCCTTGAGGCTCGCGACAGGGAGTTAGCGGGCGTGTTGGGGAGCGCCGTCCTCGGCGCCTTGAACAGCAGCGCGCCGCCTGATCAGGCTGACCCGCCAGCGCCGCCCCAGCTGGAAAGCACTGGGTAGGTCGCCACGGCGGGGGCGGGGGCGGCGCCGCGATCCCATCGACCTAGTCGACGTGATCACGTCGTCGCGTTGCCGCAATCAGCCCTGGGCCTCTAGGGCCAGAGCCAACCAAGTCTCCTCGGCCGCGTCGAGGACGGCCTGGACGGCGTGCAGTTCGTTGCCTAACCGGGTCAGTTCTACATAGTCGACTGTCGCGGTCAGGGCGTCCCTAACCTGGTCCCGCTGGCACTCTAGCCGGAGCATTTCCTTCTCCGCCTCACGCACCCGGCGGCCGACGGCCGCCGCCTCGCGGCCGACCGCCCGAGACCGGGACCTTCGCTCGGGCTTGCGCTCGGCGAGATCGGTCGAGGCCCTGAACCGGGGTGACGCGGTGCGCGGTACGTTCCCGTTCTGCGGCCGGGCGACCCAACCGGCCACGCCCCCGGGCACCTCCGACACCGTGCCGCCCGTCTCCACGGCCACGAGCCGTTCCGTCGTCCGGTCCAGGAAGGTCCGGTCGTGGCTGACCAAAGCCAAGGCACCGGGCCAGTCTTCGAGAAAGTCCTCCATGACTCGCAGCGTGTCCAGGTCGAGGTCGTTGGTCGGCTCGTCCAGGAACAGGACGTTGGGTCGGCGGGAGATCACCAGGAGCAGCTGAAGCCGCCGTCTCTCCCCGCCCGAGAGGTCACCCACCCGGGCGAAGGGCAGGTCATCGGCGAACAGGAACCGACGCATCAGATTGACGTCGTCGACCGAGCCCGGTGTCCCGTGCGGGCCCGCGACGAGATCCTTAACTCGCGCCTCCAGGTCGAGAGTGGCTCCCAGCTGGTCGTAGTAACCGACGACCACCGTCGGCCCGACCTCGATCGTCCCGGTGGTGGGCGTGAGCCGTCCGGCCAGAAGGTCGACCAGGGTTGACTTCCCGGTGCCGTTGGCGCCCACGATCCCCAGCCGTTCCCGCCTCCCGATGGAGAGATCGACGCCGCACAGCACTGGCGGTCCGTCGTCGTAATGGAACCCGACCCCGGTGCATTCGATCACGTTGTCGCCCAGGCGTGGGAGGTCATGGCCCACTTCGATCTGAGCCGAGGCGACCGGGGCGACCGGGCCGCCCTCGATCAGCCGTACTGCCGTGTCAATGCGGGCTTTGGGTTTGCGCGAACGGGCTTTCGCCCCCCGGCGCAACCAGGCCAGCTCGCGTCGAGCGAGGTTGCGCCGGGTCGATTCGGCCGCTGCCGCCTGCTCTTCTCGTTCGGCCTTGGCGGCCAGGTAGAGCTCGTAACCACCTTCGTGCACGTAGGCCCGGCCCCGGTCGAGCTCCAGCATCCGGGTGGTGAGCCGGTCGAGCAGGTGACGGTCGTGAGTAACCAGGACCAGCCCTCCCCGGAACGCCAAGAGCCGTTGCTCCAGCCAAGCCACCGCCGGCAAATCGAGATGGTTGGTGGGTTCGTC
>PMLI01000070.1 GCA_003158835.1 Acidimicrobiaceae bacterium | reverse complement strand
CGGCTCCGGCTGAGCCGTGAAGAATGTCCTGATCTGATGGAGGTCCAAGGAGAACGTGATGGGTCTGTTGGTCTGCGTCAAAAGTGTGTTGTACTCACGCTCGAGCCCGTCGGTGCCGTAAGTGAAAGAAAAATAGCCCGTTATCTGCCCGAACAAGGCACCTTCGGGGTACTCGCGCTGGTACCGGTACTGGTCGTTGCTGGGGACCGACTGAGCGACGGTGACGCCGTCGGCGGAGATGATGGCCCCTCGGGGCTGCCGGTACTGGGCCAGTACGCCGCGGGTGTTGAGCCGGTTGCCGTCGAGCGCACCGGCGTGGAAGATCTGGAGGTAGTTGAGCTGGGCGAAGACGATGACGACCAGGGCCGCCGCCCCGGCGCCGACCATCCGGACGCGGAAATTGATGCTCCTCACAGGGTCACAGCCTGGGCGTCGGCCACTGCGACCTGCGGCCGGCGCGCCGTCGATGGAGCCGCCGGCGGAGCGGGCTCGAACGTTTCTTCGGCCAGGGCCTGCTCGATGGCGTTGTCGTTGGAGATCCGCAGCAAAATGGCAAGCAGAATGTAGTTGGAGACGAGGGAGGACCCACCGTAGGAGACGAAGGGCAGCGTAATCCCGGTGACCGGGATGAGCCTGGTTATGCCGCCCACCACTACGAAAACCTGCACTATTACCAACAGCGACAGGCCCGTAGCCAGCAGCTTGCTGAAGGACCGCTGTGAACGCACCGCCACCCGCAGGCCGGATCCGGCAATGAGCAAATAGGCGATCAGCAGGGCGGTGACCCCGACCAAACCGATCTCCTCTCCTATCGACGCGAATATGAAGTCCGAGGTGGCCTCGGGGATTATCCCCGCGTTACCTTGTCCGGGCCCCAGGCCCCACATCCCCCCGGCGGCCAGGGCGAACCAACCCTCGATTATCTGGTAGCCGGACGTAGTGAAATGGGCCCATGGGTCCAACCACGACTGGACCCTTGTCTGAGTCGGGTGTACGACGTCCAGGGCGAAAACGGCACCGGCCACGAACAGGTCGGCGCCGAGGGCCAGGTACGCGGCTCGGCCCGTAGCCACCCAGAGCAGCCCGACGAAGAGGGCAAAGAACAGGAAAGATGAGCCCAGGTCGTTTTCGGCCAGCAGCACGAGCAGTGACACGCCCCAGGCCGCCACGAGGGGCGCCAGGTACCGCGGCTCCAGCACCAACCAGCGACCGATCCGGCGTGTGCCCGTGGCCAGCAGGTCGGCCCGTTCGGCCAGGACGGAGGCGAAGAAAATGGCGAGGGCCAGCTTGGCAAATTCCTCGGGCTGGAAGCTCAACGGCCCGGCCCGGGCCCACAAGCGGGCGCCGTTGATGTCCTCACCGATGTGCGGGGCGAGAGGCAGAAGGAGCAGTGCCACACCGGCCAGCGCGATCAGGTACCGGTAGCGCTCGAGGTCGATGGCCCGCGGGAACAGTGCCAGCGTGGCTATAAAGGCGACCACGCCAACCGCCGTCCAGGTGGCCTGGGCCGAGGCCTGCGCCTTGTCCAGTTCGGCGATGAAGACGTAGCCCGTCCCGTTCAGCAGCGCCGCCAGAGGCAGCAGGACGGGGTCCGCTTGGGGTGCCAACCGGCGCAGGCTGAGGTGGGCCAAGAGCATCAGCGCGAAGACGAGCGCCAGGAAGGGGATGATCCCCGTGGGTACCGACTTTCCGCTGCCGATGCTGGCGAGCGTGTAAAGCCCGCCCGTGAGGGCGAGGACCATGATGATCATGCCCAGCTCGCTGCGCCGTCGGGCCGGATGTTGCCATTGCACCGGCCTCATCGTCCCAAGGTCATGTGGAAGTCGTCTTCTTCGCCTTCTTTGCCCCGGGACCGGCGGCAGTTGTGAGCGTCGGGGTCGTCGTGCCGGTCGAGTGGGAGCGAGGCGCAGTTGTCGGTGCGGGGGCCGTCGCGCCGCCGGAGTGCCGGCGGGGTGCACCCCGTGCCCCGGACGGGGTGACCCCTTCAGCCTCCCGCTTCTCGCTTACCAGCCGGTCCACGTACAGCCGGGCGTCGGCCACAGACGGTTCCATCTCTCCTGCATCCAGCGGCTGCAGGTTGTAGGCGAGCACCGAGGAGGGCCCGTAGGCAGTGCGTTGTACGAGGGTCGGCTGGAACCACAGCACGCCCCCCGGCCGCCCCTGGAAGATAGCGATCCGGCCCTTCGAGATCGTTACGAAGTACGCCGAACGGGCGTACCAACCCAGGCATGCGATGGCGCCGCCGACGACGAGGCACAGGGCCACGCCGAAGGCGACAACCCGGGCCGTCACTCTCTTGGGCACCGTGGTCGCCCGCGCTGTCAACGTTATGGCGGGCCCGGCCCCCGCTGGTCCCGCCGGCGCGCCGCCCGCGCCATCGCGACCGGTCCCTGGTGCGGCCCGGCGCCGCTTTTCGGCGCCGGATGACCGGGCCGGACCGGGAACGACGATGAGCGACTCGGGGCTGTCCTCGTTGGCCAGGACGTCGACCACGACAGCCGTGACGTTATCGCTGCCACCCCGGGTGTTCGCCAGGGTGACCAGCTCTTTAGCTGCCTCGCTGGGGTCGGAGAAGCGGGTCAGCACGGCCGCGATCTGCTCGTCCGTGGCCTCCCGCGGCAAGCCGTCGCTGCAAAGCAAGTAGCGGTCGCCATGCTTGGGGGCTACGTCGATCAGGTCGACCTGCACGGTCGGTTCGACTCCCAGGGCGCGCGTGAGGACGTGGCGCTGCGGATGGACGGCCGCCTGTGCCTGGCTGATCTGGCCGTCGTCGACCAGCTCCTGCACCAGGCTGTGATCGACGGTGAGCTGCTTGAGGGATCCCCCCCGCAGGAGGTACAGACGCGAATCGCCGATGTGGGCCACCGCCAAACCGTTGGTGCCGTCGCCATGTTCGACCACGGCCAGCGCCACCAGGGTGGTACCCATCCCGAGCATGCCCCGGTTGGTGCGGGCTTGTTCCCAGACGGCCCTGTTGGCTGCCTTGGCTGCGCTCTCCAAAGACTCGGCCGAGTGTTCGCCACTGGCCGCGAACGCGGCCTGAAGGGCCTTGATGGCCGTGGAGGAGGCGACTTCGCCGGCGGCGTGGCCGCCCATGCCGTCGGCTACCGCGTACAAACCGGGTGAAACGAGCAACTGGTCCTGGTTATTGGAGCGGACCAGGCCTACGTCGGTCGCCGACCCAACGAGGAGCTTGCTCACCTTTGCATCTCCAGGACGCTGCGGCCAATTTGCACGCGGTCACCCCGGCGCACGGGGACCGCCCCGTTGATCTTGCGGCCGTTGACCAGGGTACCGTTGGTGGAGCCGAGATCCTCGACCCAGTACTCGTCCTCCCGGCGAAAGACACGGGCGTGGACCTGGGACACAAACGAGTCTGCTGGCAACGCCACTGCACAACCGGCTGCCCTCCCGATGGTGAGCTCCCCGTCCAGGGGGAAGATCGAGCCCCGGTCCTGGGCGGGCTCCACCAGGACCAGTTTTCGGGGGCTGGAGCGTCCCCCTCTGCCTGGCGGGCCGCCTGTCACCGGGCCGCCTGTCACCGGGCCGCCTGTTACTGGTCCGGTCGTCACCGGGGGGCCTGCACTGGTGCCGGCGGTGCCGGCGACCGGAACTGGTGTCATCGGCACCAGCCGAGGTTCGCGCAGTTCGACCCAGACGGCGCGGACCACCCGGAGAAAGAACAGGTACAGAAGCGCTAGGAATACGTACTCCAGGAGCCTAAGAGCCGGGCTGGCCACTTAGGTCGTCCCGGGAGGGGAGGCCGCCTCGAAATGCACGCTGGTCGAACCCACCGTGATCTCGTCCCCGTCTTCCAGCCGGCGCGCCGCGCTGATGCGCAAACCGTTCACCTTCGTCCCGTTGGTGCTGCCCAGATCGGAGACGACCCAGGTGTTGTCCGCGCCCCGCCGCACTTCGGCGTGGCGACGGCTCACGCCGGCGTCGGCCACGGCCAGTTCGCACTCCGGCAGCCGGCCGAGGGTCACCTTGTCCTGCTCGAGCACCACCCGCCGTCCATCCGGCAGTGTCAGGGTGGCCGTGCCCTGCCCGGGAACGACGTCGCCGGCCACCAGGAGGGTCCCCGGACGGAGGGCGTTGTCGGTCTCGAACGCCACGCTCACCGGCCCCAGGAAGGTGTAGTCCTCCTGCTTGGCATGGTCCTTGGCCACTTCAACCAGCTCCTTGACCAGTTCCTCTTCGAATGCCTGGAACTTGGCCCGGTCGGCGCCCGACAGCGCCACCTTGAAGGTGTTGGGGGCCAGGACGCCCTTGGGCGCGACCGCCCGGCGCAGGTCCATTTCGCGCGTCAGGCGCCTACCTATCTCGACGGGCTGTAGACCGCTGCGGAACACTCGTGCAAAAGCCCCTTCAACGAAGCGTTCGAGGCGTCTCTCGAACCGTTGCAAGCCCATTGTCGGCGCATAGTACCCTCACCGAGGGCCCAGCCTGGAGCCGCCGGTCGGGCCATGCCCTTGGGCTGCACTTCCGGCCCCCACGGGCGGCCGACGCCATTGACCGGACGCTACTACCACGGCCCTCGTCCTCGCCCGAACGGGGGGGGATCCGACCTGGTCTGACGCCCGGCGTGAGCTGCGGGGGCGCCGGTTCATGTACCCTTGGTTGACCACTCGGGCGAGTGGCGGAATTTGGCAGACGCGCAGGATTCAGGTTCCTGTGTCCGCAAGGACGTGGGGGTTCAAGTCCCCCCTCGCCCACCCATGTTGACCTGGGCTTCCGCCGGGAGGGGGCCCGGGGGCCAGTTGCTCGACCGGCTCGGCTCACGGTTTGCTAACCGGCCGGGGCCGAGGATGGTGTTGGGGCGGGTTCCCTAAGTACGCTTCGGGCGTGACGACGGACGAATGGCGTACCCGGTTCCCGAAGAGGAGCATCCACCTCGACTTCCATACCAGCCCCGACATCCCCGGGGTCGGAGCCGGTTTCGACGCCGACGCGTTCGCCCGGACCTTCGTGGACGCTCACGTCGACAGCGTCACCGTCTTCGCCAAGTGCCACCACGGCCACCTGTACTACCGCACCGACCGGCCCGAGCGGCACCCTTCGCTGCCTGCGGGCCTCGACCTGCTCGGCCAGCAGATCGAGGCCTTGCACGCGGCGCGGGTGCGGGCTCCCATCTACATGAGCGTGCAGTGTGACGAGTACGCCGCCAACGTTCACCAGGACTGGGTGGCGCTGTCACCGTCGTTGGGCCAGGTCCGCTTCGCCCACGGCGGTGCCCTCGAGGCGGCGTGGCAGGTCCTCGACATGTCCAGCCCTTATCAGGAGTACCTGGCGGACCAGCTCCGCGAGGTACTGGACCGTTTCGCCCCGGTCGACGGCATCTTCCTCGACATGTGCTGGGACCAGCCGAGCCTGTCCCGCTGGGCGATCGCAGGCATGGCGGGGGAAGGCCTCGACCCGGCCAGCCCCGCCGAACGCGGCCGCTACGCCCGGTTGGTAGCGAAGCGGTACATGGAGCGTTTCTCGAGGATGGTCGAGCCGGCGCTGCTGCCCGGCTCCCCGACGGGCGCATGGTTCAACAGCCGCCCCAAGGCGGAGATCGCTCTCGGCCGCCGTGATCTGCGCCACATCGAAGTCGAGGCCCTTCCCACCGGTGGTTGGGGCTACTCCTACCTCCCTTACGTCGCTCGCCTCGTCCGCGGCCTCGGGCTGCCCTTAGTGGGGATGACCGGGAGGTTCCACCGCAGCTGGGGGGACGGGGCGTCGCTCAAGACGGCGGCGGCGCTGAAGTACGAGTGCTGCCAGATGCTGATGCTCGGTCTGGCGAGCGGCGTGGGGGACCTGCTGGCCTCTTCGGGTGTCCCCAACGAGGCCGTCTATCGTCGCATCGGCGCGGTCTATGAGCACATCGCCGCTTGTGAGCCCTACCTTGCCGGCGGAAAGCACGTGACCGAGATCGCCCTCATCACCGACCCGGCGCACGGCGACAGCCCGCCGGAAGGAACCGTCGGGGCCTTGCGGGCCTTGCAGCAGTTGCGCCACCAGTTCGACGTCGTGCCGCCGGTCGCCGACTTGAGCCCGTACGCGCTGGTCATCGTCCCGGAAGGCACGCCCGTGGACGGCTTACTGGCCGACGGGCTTGAACGCTACGTCGAGGCCGGCGGTGCTTTGATGATCTCGGCCGCGGCGGCGAGCAATGGGCCAGGGCGCGACGTGTTGAGCCGCCTGGGGGTCGAGGTGGGAGACGCCTGGCCGTTCGACCCGGTGTTCCTGGGCCTGACCCAGCCCGGCGTCCTCCGGCTCGCTCCGGGGCCCGACGTGAGAGCCCCCGGCCAGTCGTTCCGGGTGCAGACGGGCCCGAGCGGTGAGGTGCTGGTCGAACTCGTGCTCCCGTGGTTCCAGCGCACGTTTGCCCATTTCAGCGGCCACTCCTACACGCCGCCTCGCGGGCCTTCGGGTTACGGCGCAGTAGTGCGGCAGGGCTCCGTCATCGTTTTGGCCACCCCCCTGTTGTCGGCCGTAGCCACCGAGCGCAACGCCGAGTACGTCGAGGTGCTCGGCGCCTGCATCGGACGCCTCCTGCCTTGTCCCTTGCTGCGAGCCACCGGTCCTGCTCACCTCGAGACGGCTGTTGTCGAGACGCGGCACGGCACGACGGTCCACTTGTTGAGCTTTCTACCGTCTCGGCTCGGGCAGGACCTGGATCTCGTGCTCGACCCCTTCCCCCTGGTGAAGATCGAGGTATCGTTACGCGCCGAGGCGGCGCCGAGCCGGGTGGTTTTGCAGCCTGACGGCGAAGTCCTCGATTTCACACACGACGGCCGGTATGCCTCGGTGTGCGTCAGCGTCTCCGGCGGCCATGGCGTGCTCGTATTCGAGAACTGAGCGCGTGAGGGCTGTGCCCCAAGTGGCCGCGGGGACCGGAACTGGCTGAGCAGGGCCTTGAGGCGGCAGACTCCTTGTGTGGGCCCCGAAGAGTTCCGCCAGGCCGGCCATGAGCTGGTCGACTGGGTGGCGGACTTCCGGTTGCGGGTTGCGGACCTGCCGGTCCGCTCCCAGGCGGCCCCCGGAGACATCCGGTCCGCTCTCCCGGCGACCGCCCCGGAGGCACCCGAGCCCGTGGCCGCCCTCATCGCGGACCTGGACCGGGTCATCGTCCCCGGCCTGACCCACACGCAGCACCCCGGCAATTTCGCCTGGTTCCCCTCCAACGCCGCGCTCTCGTCCGTCCTCGGCGACATCGTGGCTGGCGGCATGGGGGCACTCGGCCTCAGCTGGCAGTCCGCTCCCGCTCTGACCGAACTCGAATTGGTCGTTTGTGACTGGGCACGCCAGCTGTGCGGGCTTTCGGGCAATTGGAAAGGGACGATCACCGACGGCGCGTCGACGGCTTGCCTCGTAGCCTTGCTGGTAGCTCGGGAGCGGGCCACAGGCGGGTCTCAGCGGCGGGGCGGCCTTCAGGCGGAGACGGCTCCTCTGACCGTCTACTGCTCGGTCGAGGCGCACTCCTCGGTGACCAAGGCCGCCCTTCTGGCCGGCTACGGTGCCGACAACTTACGCCTGGTGCCGGTACGGAGGCCGGGGCGGGAGATGGACGTTGCCGCCCTGGCCAGTCTCATGGCCGGCGACGTGGCCGCGGGGCGGCGGCCGGCGGCCGTCGTCGCCACGGCCGGCACCACGGCGACGACCGCCTTCGACCCCCTTGCCGATATTTGCCAGGTTGCCGCCGGGCATGGCGCCGTCGTCCATGTCGACGCGGCCATGGCGGGCTCGGCCATGTTCCTCCCGGAGTGCCGGTACCTTTTCGACGGCATCGAGGGTGCCGGCAGCCTCAGCTGGAACCCCCACAAGTGGCTGGGCTCGGTGCTGGAGACCTCGCTCTTCTACGTGCAGGACCCGGAGCCGCTGGTTTCTGTCATGGCCACGGATCCCAGCTATCTGCGATCGGCCCGGGACGGGTCGGTGGTCCAGTACCGGGACTGGGGCCTGCCACTGGGCCGGCGCTTCCGGGCATTGCGGCTTTGGGCGCTGCTACGCCTGGAAGGGGCCGAGGCGCTCCGTACGCGTCTGCGCCGTGACCTTGCCAACGCGCGGCGCCTGGCATCGTTGGTCGAACAGGCCCCTGGCTGGCGACTTGTCACCCCGGTCACCCTGCAAACCGTCTGCGTCCTCCATGCCCCGGCCGGACTGGCCGAGGCCGACCTCGACCAGCACACCCTCTCGTGGTGCGAGGCTGTAAACGCGTCAGGCTCCGCCCACCTCACAGCGGCCGTGGTCGACGGGCACTGGTTGGTGCGGGTATC
>PMLI01000438.1 GCA_003158835.1 Acidimicrobiaceae bacterium | reverse complement strand
CCGACCACGACGGCAGCTGCGACCACCACGACGACCCACCCGGCCCCGACCACCACCGCCTCTGCCGCTCCGGCGTCGGGAGATCCCACGCCGGCATCGGAGTGGCCCTCGAGCCTCTTCGGTAGCGACGTGCAGAATTGGCCTGTCGACGGCAACTCCGCCCAGTTCGTCAGCGATCTCGTGACCGATTACAAGGACAACTACGGGAGCGTGGGTGTCAATTCGCAGCCTCTCTACAGCGTCCCGGCCAACCAGGCCGAAGCTAACATCTCGGTTGGCTCAGGCTGCAACGGTTTCCTGTCGGACAGCGGCAGCCAGATGCCCATACCGTCGTTCGCCAGCCTGAACGGCTCCGCGGACAGCCCTCTTGTCATATGGCAGCCGTCGACCCAGACGGACTGGGAGTTGTGGGAGGTGTCCCGCCTGTCCGGCAACAGCTACTCGGCCTGCTGGGGCGGCAAGCTGGACATGGCCACTTCCGACGGCGTCTTCCCGCCCACCTTCGGCCTGTCTGCGACCGGCATCTCCTACCTAGCCACATCGATCACCGAAGCGGACGTGGCGTCCGGTTCGATAAACCATGCCCTGGCCATCACCTTGCCCGCCTGCAACGGGTACGTGTACCCGGCCAACCGCGGCGACTGCGGGAGCGACCCTGGACAACCCGGCGAGGGCCAGTGGTTCCGCCTCCCTGCCAACCTGGCCATGCCCTCGGGCCTCACGCCGTTCACGCAAATGGTGTTCAGGGCCCTGCAGACCTACGGAGCGGTCGTCACAGACCACGGGGGCGCGGTGTCCCTCGAAAGCGAGCAGACCAGCGACTGGGCCGCCGAGGGCCACACCGGCACCGACCCGATCACAGCCAGCTGGGGCGGCCTTCCCGAGTACGAGGTCGTGGCGCCTATTCCGTGGTCGAGCCTGCAGGTGGTCGACCCGCCTCATTAGTGCCCTATACGTGGGGCGGAGGAGGGTGGGAACGNNGCAGGTCGTGGTCCGGCGCCGGGGAGCGCACCCCCGGCTCCGGCGGCGGCGGGAGGGGTACCAGGGCCAGCGGGGCGCCCGGGGCGGGGCCGCGGCCTTGGGCCCGGGGCCGGCCGAGCGGACCGGTGGCAAGGCCGCCCGGGCCTTGAGGAACGGACGGTACGCCCGCTACGGCGTCAGGCCTCCGACGGGCCCATGTGTAGCTGCGTGCCCTCGGGGTGACGACGATGTTAGTTGAGCGGTCCAGCCATAATCGAGGACGGTGGCTGTCGGCAGAAGAGACCACACTTGGCCCGTTGCCGCAGGCGCGACCTACTGCTTGGCTTCCAATTTCACAGTGGCCGTGCGGGTTATCACCGCCGAGCCGGCAGGCAGACCGGCGGGGATGCGCACTCGCAGAGTCCCGGTGCTGGCGTGCCCCAAATGCGTCACGGCTGTCTGTACCCGGTGCTGGACGTTGCCCTCGTTGATGAAGGTTGTCGTAACACTGAGAGTCGACCCTGGAGGCAATGCTGGCAGGCTGAGAGCAACCAGCAGAGTGTGCCCGGCGATGCGAAGCTGGCGGACCATCGGCTCGGGCCGCGCGTGGGCCCGGTTCTCAAGGACCTCGTTCTTGGGGGCTTTGCCGGGGGGAGCGACGGCAGCGGTGAGGCTTCCTCCTGTGAACTCGGTCCAATTCGTGGGGTTGAGCGTGGCGGTGTTACCGGCGGGAACCGTCAAAGCCGCGCTGAAGCGCTGCGGGAGCTGGCCGGTTACCTGGTTGGCGAGCGAGAGGCCGAGGCTCCGGGGTCGGTGCGCGCCCTGCACGCCCCCGTCAACACCCTCGTCGCCAACTGAGCCTACATGGCCATGGCCGCCCTGGCCTGGAGCCTGAAGGCCTGGTGCGCCCTGCTCCTGCCGGTCAGCCCCCGCTGGGCGGCCAAGCACGAAGAGCAGCGCCGGCAGCTTTTACGGATGGACTTCCGCAGCTTCTTGGCGGCCTTTATCGAAGTCCCTTGCCAGGTCGTCAAAGGTGCCAGGCAGGTCCGGTGGCGGGCCCTGGCTTGGGGCCCGTGGCTTGGGGCCTTCTTCAGGCTCCTCGACGCCCCCTCTGAGCACGAGGCCCCTCCGCCCGTTCTCGCCGGTCCCCCGACCGGTACTCGCGCGCCCAAAAGCCGGTTGCTACGGCCCAAACGACAAGAACCGGGCCATCGCGGCTTCACGCCGGCTCAAGAAATGCCGGGCGTAGCTCTCAGCCGGGCCATCAAGCGGCCGGCCCCAGTCGCGAAGGGCTCGGTAGGCCGGCGATCAGCTGCCGAACGCTTGTTTTAGGATTAACTGAAGAGCAGGTATTGAGGCAGTCCCCCAGTAGTTCCTCGGGGCTTCGGAGCCGGTGACCCGGCTCTGACTCTTGGCTACAATCCCTGTGAGTGGCAGAGGCCGGGCGACACGGCGTATGGACGGCTGGAGTTGAAAACTTAGATTCAATCGGTCAGCTGCTCCACGACTTCAACCGGGAGTTTGACGAGCCAACGCCACCGCCGTCGGTGTTGGCCAAGCGCCTCAGACAGCTGCTGGATGGAGGTGACACTCTGGTCCTGCTCGCTGGGGAGGGACCCGACGGCGTGGCCGTTTTGCGGTTCCGCATGTCGATATGGAGCAGCGGCTTGGAGTGCTGCTTGGCCGAGCTCTATGTTGTTCCCGACCTTCGTCGACGTGGCCTCGGTCGAGCGCTGATGGACGCGGCCTTGCGCGAGGCGCGCTCGCGAGGCGCCGACACAATGGACATCGGCGTAGATGAGCCGGACACCGCTGCCCGGCGCCTGTACGAGAGCCTCGGGTTCACCAACCGGGCCGGAGAAGCAGACGGTCCCGTCATGTACGTTTACGAGCGGGACCTCTGAGACCAAGTGCGCGGATCGCTGCCGGGCCCATGACTCGGAGCGAGATCCCCTTTCCGCTACGACCGCGATCACCCCTCATCGGTCGCGAGTTCGGTTGTTGGCGTCCGCCGGTGCGCGTCAGCCAACCTTGGCCTCCAAATTCACCACCTGGAGTGCCCAGTCGCTCATCCTGTTCTGAAAGGGTGGTTACGGGATCGGAGGTGTGGTGCCTCGGGAAGGCTTGCGGGCCCGAGAGGTCTCGGACGAAGAGGGGAACCGGTGCTGCGCATAGTGCGCCGGTCGTCGGGGCCGGTGGTGACCTGGCGACGGGCACAGATGGTATACGCCGGCGGCCGGCCGCCCACGTTCAGCCTCCCCCAGTGCCAAGAGATAAGAAAGACCGCCCTGTCGCGACCGGTGGACCACGGGTTGCCCTTCTCGACCTGGAGCCTGGCCAAGCTGGCCGAGTTCCTGGTCGCCGAGGGGGTGGTCGACGACATCAGCCACGAGGGCCTCAGGGACGTCCTCCAAAAGGAAGAGGTGTCATTTCGAGCCATAAAGACCTGGAAGAGGTCGACCGACCCCGACTACGAAGCCAAGAAGAACCGGGTCTTGGAGCTGTACGACATCGCCGAGGGCAAGGCCGGACCGGGCCCGTGCGACCCCACGGTCGTGTATTCGATGGACGAGTTCGGCCCGCTCAACTTGTTGCCCCGTCCTGGCAAACAGTGGGCACCGGTCGTCCGACGGAGCGCCGGGTCAACCACTAAGGGCTGACGCAAAAACAACTTCCCACTTTCGGTAGCCAGTCACCTGGGGCTCACGGTGTAGTTGCGGCTGGACTGGGTGTCGTGATGGCGGACCGA
>PMLI01000392.1 GCA_003158835.1 Acidimicrobiaceae bacterium | reverse complement strand
GCTGAGCGGAAGGGTGCTGCCGCACCTCGCCTGACGGCGAGCGGGAATTTGTTTTTTGGCCTGAAAACAACCTAAGTTCCTCGCCATGGACGGCCGGGCCCGGGTGGCAATCGTGGGGGCCGGTTTCATGGGCGGTGTCCACTCCAACGCCGTGCGGGCTTCGGGAGAGGTGCTGGTCGGCGTGGCCGACAGCAACCTCGAGCAAGCCACGGCGCTTCAGATCCGGGCACAGGCGGAGCGGGTCACCGCCTCGGCCACCGCACTGATCGAGGCCCCCGACATCGACACCGTGCACGTGTGCACGCCCAACGCCACCCATTTCGGCCTGGTCCAGGCCGCCCTGCGTCCCGGCAAGCACGTCGTGTGCGAAAAGCCCCTGGCCACTACCGCGGCCGAGGCCGCCCAGCTCGAGGATCTGGCCCGGGAGGCAGGAGTGGTGGCGGCCGTACCGTTTGTCTACCGCTTCTACCCCATGGTGCGCGAGGCGCGTGAGCGGGTACGGCGGGGGGAGGCAGGGCGGCTCAGCGTGCTGCACGGGTCCTACCTCCAGGACTGGCTGGCGTGGGAGAGCGACGACAACTGGCGGGTCGACCCGGCTCAAGGCGGCCGTTCCCGGGCCTTCGGCGACATCGGGGTGCACTGGGTGGACCTGGTGGAGTTCGCCTCCGGCCAGCGCCTGGTGCGGGTCAATGCCCGGCTGCTGACCCTCTACCCGCAGCGCCAGGGGCCGCACGGCCTGTTCGATGTCCACACCGAGGACGCCGCCACCGTCAACTTCGAAACCGACGGCGGCGCCATCGGCTCGGTCGTGCTGAGCCAGGCGGCGGCCGGCCGCAAAAACCGCTTTTCTTTTTCCATTGACGGCACCGAGGCGTCGTTCGTGTTCGACCACGACCGGCCCGAACAGCTCTGGGTCGGCGGCCGTGCTGCCAGCCAGGTGCTCGTGCGTTCGCCCGAGGACCTCTCACCGGCGGCGGCGCCCTACGCGACAGTGCCGGCCGGGCACCCCCAGGGTTACCAGGATTGCTTCAACGCCTTCGTGGCCGACTTCTACCGCGCCGTCCGGGGTGGGACGCCGGACGGGCTGCCCCGCTTCGCCGACGGGCGCCGGGCGGCGCAGGTCACCGAGGCCGTCCTGGCTTCGGCTGAGTCCAGGTCATGGGCGGAGGTCGCTCCTACTTGATGTAAGGCCGCAGCGCGTCGCGTGCCAGCCGGAAGCCCCGTTTCACCAGGTCGGCGCTGCCCTCGAAGCTGCGGTCTTCGTTTTCGATCGAGATGACGCCGTCGTACCCGGCGCCGTACAGGGCGGCCAGGAACCGCGGCCAGTTGATCTCGCCCAGGCCCGGGAGGCGGGGCACCTGCCAGCCCCTGCCGGCCGAGAGGATGCCGTGGCGGTACAGGCCGTCGCGACGGATCTCGGTGTCCTTGGCGTGAACGTGGAAGATCCGCCCGGCGTACTCGTAGACGGCCCGCTCGATGTCGATCATGAGCCACAACAGGTGGGAGGGGTCCAGATTGAGCCCGAAGTTCGCGTCCGGGATGGCACTGAACATCTCGTCCCAGGCGGCGGGCGTCGACGCCAGGTTCTGCCCGCCCGGCCACTCGTCCCCACTGAAGATCATGGGGCAGTTTTCGATNNGCGGCGGCCAGATGTCCCGGAACCGGCGCAGGTTCTCAGGCAGGGGCTTGTCCTTGTCGTTGCCGATGAAGGTGCCGACCACATCCACGCCCAGCAACTGGGCGGCGTCGATCACCTTGCGCAAGTGATTATTGACGGCCTGGCGGTGCTCCTCGTCGGGGTGAAGGTTGTTGGGGTAGTAGGCCAGGGCCGAGATCTGCAGGCCGTAGGCGTCCACCGTCTTTTTGACCGTCTCGGGGTCGAGGTGGTCGACGTCGATGTGGCACACTCCCGCGTACCGGCGCATCTCCCCGCCTGAAGCCGGGNNGCCCAGGCCGCCACTTCCTCGAGCGACATGTCCGGGAAAGCCGCTGTCAGCAGCCCCATCTTCATCTCAAGTCACCTCCAAGGTTTAGTCCCCACCGGGGCGAGCCTACGCCACCGGGGCCCAGCGTCAGCCCCCGATCTTTTCCACCTCGAGGCCCAGGACCTGGCCCATCAGCTTGAGGCCGGGCAGGTCGTGGCCGGTGCTCAATATGGAGTGGTGGGAGGGTAGCTGGTTCATCAGGGCGTGACCATCGGGCACCCGGATAACGGCCCCGTTGCGGCAGTCCGAGCCCGGGAAGCCCGCATATCCGGTCAGCTCGCCCTCGACCACCGACACGGTGGAGAAGCTGGGCCCCAGCTTGACCAGGGTGAGGTCCCCCAGTGGGAGCCGGGCGTCTATGGCCGTCGCATTGTCGTTAACGATGGCCAGCGCTTTGGGCCGCAGCTTCCACGACACGGCCCACGACCGCGGCAGCACGCCCAGGTAGCCGCAGTGGACGGCCAGGACGTAATCGTCAGGGCCCCCGTCCACCTCGGGGAAGGCGGTGATTTTCTCGTGCTGCAGCGCCGCCTGGCCCATGATTAACGGGTACAGGTTGGTCATCATGACCGGGGCCCGCAGCGAGCGGTTCACGATGAACTTGGTGAGCATCGACACCAGGTCCGCTTCGCACCCCCAGATCATCTCCCGGTCGGTATAGAGCAGATCCCAGGCCAGGCAGGGCGTGGTGTCCGAGGAGGCCGACTCGTTGAGGCAGTTGATCCCCACCGAGAGCACGTCGTCCTCC
>PMLI01000391.1 GCA_003158835.1 Acidimicrobiaceae bacterium | reverse complement strand
GACGAGAACACCATCGGCGTGGTCGGGATCCTGGGCAGTACCTATACGGGAGAGTACGAGCCCATCCGCGAGCTCAACGACGCCATTGTCGAGCTCAACGCCAGTCGGGGCTGGGGTGTCGGCTTGCATGTGGACGGGGCCAGCGGCGCCTTCGTGGCCCCATTTGATCGGCCGGAGCTGGAATGGGACTTTCGTCTCCCCGCCGTGACCTCCATCAATGCCTCCGGCCACAAGTACGGCCTCGTCTACCCCGGCGTGGGCTGGGCCATCTGGCGCAACGTGGAGGACCTGCCGGACGACCTTATTTTTCATGTGAATTACCTGGGCGGCGACCAGCCCACGTTCAACCTCAATTTCTCTCGGGGCGCCGGCCAGGTGCTCGCCCAGTACTACAACTTCCTGCGCCTGGGCCGGCAGGGATATACGGAGATAATGCAAGGCCTGGGGGCCACTGCCTCGTACCTGGCCAAGGCGGTCGAGAGCGTGGGCTGCTTCGAGATCCTGAGCAAACCGGGTACGGTCCCCCTGGTCTGTTTCCGGCTGAAGGCGGCCGCGGCAGGAAGCGCCCAGGCGAGCGGAGACGGGCCGGCGAGGGCCTATACGGTCTTTGACATCTCGGACCACCTGCGGGCGCGAGGCTGGATAGTGCCGGCCTACACCCTGGCGCCCAACGCCCAGGACATCGCCGTACTGAGGGTCGTCGTGCGGGAGAACTTCTCCCGTGACATGGCCGACCTGTTGGCCGACGACCTCCGTCACACCGTCCAATTACTCGAGGCGCACGGACCGGTCCCCTCGACCGCCCCCCATGCCCATGCCGGTGCCCGGCCCCGCATCGCCGCCGCCGCACCGGTGCGCCACGGACCTGGAGCGCACAAGACGGCCCGGGGCGTTTGCTGACGGTCGGGAGATAAAGGCCGGGACGTAACGGCCGGGCACCATCAGGGGTTGGTCAGGAATGCGCCTGCTCGGCGTGCCCGCCGAACTCCTTGCGCATGGCCGACAGGACGCGGTCGGCGAAGTCGGCCTCGCCCCGGGAGCTGAAGCGCTCGTACAGGGCGGCAGTAAGGACGTGAGCGGGCACCGCCTCGTCGATCGCCGCCTTCACCGTCCAGCGTCCCTCGCCCGAGTCCGAAACCCGGCCCTGGAAGCCGGCCAGCGCCGGATCCTGGTGAAGCGCGTGCGCGGTGAGATCGAGCAACCACGAGGCGACCACGCTGCCCCGGCGCCAAACCTCCGTGATCTCGGCCACGTCCATGTCGTACTGGTAATGCTCGGGGTCGGCCAGAGGAGTGTTCTCGGCGTCGTAAGTGGCGCCGGCGGACTTGCCGATGTTGGCTTTGTTGAGGACGGCCAAGCCTTCGGCGTAGGCGGCCATGATGCCGTACTCGATCCCGTTGTGGACCATTTTCACGAAGTGCCCGGCGCCCGCCGGCCCACAATGCAAGAAGCCCTGCTCGGCCCGGCTCGGGGCGCCGCTCCGCCCCTGTGTCCGGGGAGCAGCGGCCACCCCGGGAGCGATGCTGGCGAAAATAGGTTCCAGCCGGTCGACGACCTCGGCCTCCCCCCCGATCATCAGGCAGTAGCCGCGCTCCAGGCCGAACACGCCCCCGCTGGTCCCTACGTCGACAAAGTGAAGGCCCTGCTCCTTCAGTTTGGCGGCGTGGGAGATGTCGTCGTGATAGTGAGAATTACCGCCGTCGATGACGATGTCGCCCGGGGACAGCAGCGCCGCCAATTCGGTGACCGTACCGGCCGTGTACCCGGCTGGCACCATGACCCACACCGCTCTGGGGACGTCTAGTTTGGCCACGAAGTCCTCCAGACGGGCCGCGCCCGTCGCCCCCTCGTCCGCCATGGCCTTCACGGCGTCGGCATTGACGTCATAAACAACGCAGGTGTGGCCGGCCCGCATCAAGCGGCGCACCATATTGGCGCCCATGCGCCCGAGCCCGATCATCCCCAATTGCATACTTTCCTCCTAGAACCGGGCCCGGCGCCCAAGGGTTGGTCCGGTGGCCCGATGCTGCAAACTACCGCCTGCGAAGGCCGAGCCCGGGCCCGGTGGGCGGACCATCCGCGTCCCGGTGGGCCGGGTGGACGAAAATACCCTCGTGAGCCATTACCAGCCTCGCCATTCTTTCCCGAACTTGGCGCCGCCACCCTCCCATCGAGCGCGGGCCGTCGGGGCGGCCGTGGCCGGAACCGGGGTACTGGTGATCGCCGCCGCCATCCTGGTGGCCTCCCTTCCCGGGAGCAGCCCCGGTCCGGGCCGGCCGGTGGCGACGTCGCTCCAGGGAGCCGCCCTCAAGAACGGCCCCGGTGTGCACACCCGGGGCCGCAGCTCTGCCGGCGCTCCCGCCACCGGTGCGCGGGCCGGGCCACACGCGACGACGGCAAACCGGGCCGCGGCAGCCGGTCCTGCCATCAACCTGGCCGTCCCGGCCGGTTTCGGCCCGTCGCTCCGCAAGGCCTGGGTCGCGGCCGACCCCGGCCGGTCGGGCCTGGCGGCGGCCGACATCGCGGCCACGCTGGCTGGTTCGGTTTTCTACGCCGAACAGCCTTCCATCCGCACCTATTGGGCCATTTCCCGGTTCGTCCCTTCCCCGCTCCTCGAGCAGACGGCCTCGTCCCGGGTCGGAAAGGCCATGCTGGCCCAGTTCAGCAGTGTCTCTGTGTTCGCCAAGACGCCCGGCCATGCGTGGCGGTATGTGGGCGGCTTTGCCCCCGGGTCTTGCCCCACCAACCTCCCCAGTTCGGTGTCAACCGCCTGGAGCCTGTGCTCGGTCGGCTCCTGAGCGCTCCGGCCCGCCGTCAGCTCGGGCGCGGCCCTAGGGCAGGATGACGAGGTCGTCACGATGGACCACCTCGTGAGGCACGTCGGGGGGCAAGCGGGAAGACTGCCAGCCCGCCCATCCGGCCAACTCCTTGGCGCTGTGCCGTACCAGCCCCTTGGCGAACACGCGGCCGTCCGGCCCGGCGATCTCGACCGCGTCGTCCGGACTGAAATTGCCCCTCACCTCCCGGACGCCCACGGCCAGTAAGGAAACGCCGCCCTGGCACAGGGCCCGCTGAGCCCCGGCGTCGACGACCAGAGTGCCGGCCGCGGCCAGGGCGAAGGCGATCCATAGCTTCCGGGCCGGGAGGCGGGCGAGGCGGGGTTTCACGACCGTGCCCACTCCGGGGGCCCCGGCCAGAGCGTCCCGGAGGACGCCGGGGCGCTCGGCCGACGCGATGACCACACGCACGCCGGACCAGGCCGCGATCTTGGCCGCCGCCAGCTTGGACGCCATGCCGCCGCTGCCGCGTTCGGTGCCGGCGCCCCCGGCCAGCGAAAGCACGTTGTCCACCTCGATCACTTCTTCGACCAGGGACGCCGCTTCGTCCACGTGAGGGTCGGCCGTGAACAGCCCGGCCGCATCGGTCAGAAGTATGAGCAGGTCGGCCTGGAGCAGGTGAGCCACCAGAGCCGCCAGGCGGTCGTTGTCGCCGAAACGGACCTCGTCGTCGGCCACGGCGTCGTTCTCGTTGATCACGGGGACGACGCCCAGGCCCAGTAGGAGTTGCAGGGTCTGGCGGGCGTGCAGGTACTGGGCCCGGTTCATGAAGTCGAGCGGGGCCAGGAGCACCTGACCGCCGACCAGGCCCTCGGCCGCCAAGGCGCGCTCGTAATGTCCCATGAGCCGGCTCTGGCCGACGGCGGAAACCGCCTGCAGGACGGAGGGGTCGCTGGGCCGGGGGCGCAGGTCAAGGACCCGCAGACCGGCCGCGATAGCGCCGCTAGTCACGATCACGACCCGCTCGCCTGCCCCCACCAGTTGGGCTACTTCTGAGCAGAGCTTGGACAGCGCCTTTTCCGCCACCCGCCCCTCCTCGTCGGTAACCGACGAGCTGCCGATCTTCACGACGATGGTGCCGCCGGCCGCCCCGGCCCCGCTCAATCCGGCTCCCAGTCGAACTCGAGGCGCCCGATCCGTACCCGTTCCCCGGGACGGGCCCCCGCCTTGACCAACGCCCGGTCCACTCCGAGACGCTTCAAGCGGCCCTGCGCATAGGCCAGGGCGCCCGCGTCCGTGAGGTCGGACAACGCCACGGCCCGCTCGGCCTGACGCCCGCGCACCACCAAGGCGCCGTCCGGCCCCCGCTCGACCACGACGCCGGACGCCAGCGGCCGGTGCACGACGAGGCGCCGAGGCCGGGGCTGGGCGGCCCGGGCTTCGTCTACCAACTGGGCCAGGCGGCCCAACAGCCAGGGTATCCCCTCGCCCGTGCGAGCCGAGATGAGCGGCAGGCCGGAGCGTCCGCGCCACTCCTCGGTGGTCAGGTCCGCTTTGGAACCGACGACCACGCGGGGGCGCTCGAGCAACGCCGGCTCGTAGTTTTCCAGCTCCTTCAGCAGCACGCGCTCCTGCTCGGCCGGCTCCCGGCCGTCGTCGGGCGCCATGTCCACCAGGACGAGCAAGACCCGCGCCCGCTCGATGTGGCGGAGGAAACGGTGGCCGAGGCCCTTGCCCTCGCTCGCCCCCTCCACCAGGCCGGGGATGTCCGCTGCCACAATCTCGTGGTCATCGAAGCGGACCACGCCCAAGTGGGGCTGCAGGGTCGTGAACGGGTAGGCGGCGATCTTGGGCTTGGCCGCGGAGATGGCCGAGATGAGGGTGGACTTGCCGGCGTTGGGGAAGCCGACAATCGCCACGTCCGCCATGACCTTCAACTCCAGATTGAGCCAGGCCTCCTCACCGACCTCGCCCTGTTCGGCGAAGCTCGGCGCCCTCCGGCGGTTGGACAGGAACCGGGCGTTGCCCTTGCCCCCATAGCCCCCCCGGCCCGCCAGCCAGCGCGACCCCGC
>PMLI01000315.1 GCA_003158835.1 Acidimicrobiaceae bacterium | reverse complement strand
GCAGCCCGGAGGACGACGCTGTCCCAACTGATGCCGCTGCCGAACCAGGAGCCGTAGAAGGGGTGGCCCGCCTCGTCCGACGTGGGCCGTCCGTCGTGGCGGTCCTGGCCGTGCCGGTGGTCGTCGCCCAGTACGGTGGCAACGGAAATCAGGTTGGTGCCGTCTGCGAACCAGGCGGCCGGGAGCCGTACGCCGAGTTTGACGTGCCCGGCGATGGGTGACTGCCTGAACACTTCGGAGCGGTCTGGGCGCAAGACCTGGGGACGGAACGTCCCCAGGTGGCCTCCGATGCCTATTTCGATATCCGGGCAGGGGCCATGGCTGGAAAAAAAAGCCAGCCGCAATTCGTAAGCTGGCGCGGGGGAGCCACGGCCGGACTGGTGAGCAGGGATTTCGAACTCGACGTCGATGCGGTGGGACCGCCACCCGTGGTACGCGTCGAGGGGCCCGGGTTGAAAAGCGGGCCACGCCACGGCGGCCTGGTCTGCACCGGTCCGGAAACTTCGCACCGGCGGTTCGGCCTGACCCCAGTCGGGACCGAACTGGTTAGGCCCACCTCCCGGCTCGCCGATGCCGAAAATCCGCTGGTCTTCACTCACGGTCGCCTCCACTTGTCGCTTTCACAGCGTATTTGACCACCCGCACGCCGGGCCGCTCCTCGCAATCGACGACCAGGCCGCCTCCCACCTCGGGCCGGTGGAACTGGTACGCCAGCCACGCACCGTGGCTGGCGTATACTTGGTCAGCGGGTAGAAGTCCCCCAGGAAATATGGGCGCAGGCTGATGCATTCCGCCAGCACTGACCTGACCTGTTCAGCGTCGACCTCCACCGGCATCCCCGCCCCGTGGGCCCGATCTGCGACAGGCTTGGTCCCGTCGGCTCCCCGGCGGCGTCGCCCTTGTTCACGAGCCACGGCGTCCACTCCACCACGGCGAAATCGTCTGCCAGCCTGCAGTCCGTGACGAGCTCGAGATCCCCGACCGAGCCGCCGGTCCGGCCGAGCCCCAGCACCACATATCCCTGCTCCCGGTCGCCGTCCCATTCCCGCACCGCCCATAAGGGGCGCTCGCCGCCTTCGAGTTCCAAGCTGACCGGAGTAGCGGGGCGCCCGAGGGTCAGGCCGGCTGTCAGGCCGGTGCCCTGGCACCAACGGTCCCGCATCCCGAACTCGGCGTTGTTGGTGCTCATCGATGACCCCCAAGTACATTAGGGCGCGGCCGTACCCGGCGCGGGCGGGCGCTCACACGAGGAAGGTGGTACTGATGAGCGAAGGGACGGGCGAACGCCTCCTGTACATGATCGGCAACGCCCATATCGATCCCGTGTGGCTCTGGCAGTGGCAGGAGGGCCTTCACGAGGTGCGGGCCACGTTCCGCTCCGCCCTCGACCGCATGGAGGAGTATGACGATTTCATATTCACCTGTGACTCGGTCGCCTACCTCGAGTGGGCCGAACGCGTCGACCCCGAATTGTTCGAGCGTATCGCCCGTCGTGTGGGGGAGGGCCGCTTCGTCGTCGTGGGCGGGTGGTGGGTCGAACCGGACTGCAACCTGCCCCACGGTGAGTCTTTTGTGCGCCAGGCGCTCTATTCCCAGCGCTTTTTACGCGACCGCTTCGGCCGGGTGGCGACGATCGGCTGCAACGTCGACCCGTTCGGTCACGCCGCCACTTTTCCCCAGCTGCTCTCCAAGGCGGGCATAAACGCCTACATGTTCCTGCGCCCCGGACCGAAGGAGAAAACGCTGCCCGGGGAGCTGTTCTGGTGGGCTTCGCCCGAAGGCTCGCGGGTGCTCGCCTACCGCATCCCTTATGGGTACGAGAGCCCCGGCGACGCCCTCGACACGTTCGTCGAGCGCGCTCTGGAACGGGCGCCGGCCCACGAAGAGCAACTCATGGTCTTCTACGGCGTGGGCAACCATGGCGGCGGTCCCACCCGCGAAAACCTCGACAGCATCGGGCGGCTCAGCTCGGCCGACAACGGCTTACGCCCGCGGCTATCGGGCCCGGGTCGCTACTTCGACGCCATGGTGGGCCGGACCGACCTCCCGACCTACGTCGGCGACCTTCAGCACCACGCCGTCGGTTGCTATTCGGCCCACTCGGGGGTCAAGCGCTGGAACCGCCGCGCCGAGCACTTGCTGCTCGCGGCCGAGCGCTGGTGCACCATAGCGGCGCGTCTCGGGGGCCCCGCCTACCCCGGGGCCGACCTGGCCCAGGCCTGGAAGCTCGTATTGTTCAACCAGTTCCACGACATCTTGGCCGGGACGGCGATCGCGCCGGCCTATGAGGACGCCCGCGACCAGTTCGGGTATGCCAGCGCCGTAGCGGCCGACGCCCTCAACCTGGCCGTACAGTCCGTAAGCCGCCGCATCGGGATCGCGGCCGAGGCGGGCACCATACCGTACGTGATCGTGAACCCGCTGCCATGGCCCGTGCGCTCCGAGGTCGAGTTCGAGCTGGAAGGCACGTCGATTGCCGACGTCGACGCCGTCGACGAGGAGAGCGGCACCCTGGTGCCGGTCCAGCGGGTGCGTTCGCTGGCCACCCTGGGCGGGCGCCATCGCCGCGTTGTCCTGGCCGCCGACCTCCCGGCACTCGGCTACCGCGTTTATCGCCTCCGCCCCCAAGACGTCGCCGCCTCGGCCGTCGCCGCCTCGGCCGGCGCCGCCGCCGGAGCGGCCGTCGCCGGAGCGGCCGTCGCCGAAGCGAGCGAGGTGGTCCTAGAAAACACCCATCTCCGGGTGGAAGTGGATCCGGCCACGGGCTGGCTGGCGTCGCTTTTCGACAAGGCCGGCGGGGCCGAGCTCGTCCCCGCCGGGACGGTGGGCCACGCCGTAGTGCTTGAGGACAGATCGGACACCTGGAGCCACGACCTGGTCGCCTACGACGAGGAGATCGGCCGCTTCGCCTGCACGTCGGTGCGCCGCATCGAAGCAGGGCCGGTTCGCAGCGTGATCGAGGTGGAGAGCGCCTTCGGGAGCTCCCGCCTGGTTGAACGGCTGGTGCTGGGCGCCCGCTCGCGCCATCTCGAGGTGCGCGCCGTCCTCGACTGGCGGGAGCACCAGCGCGTGCTCAAGCTCCGCTTCCCGAGCGCGCTGGCGCAGGCGACGGCCATATTTTCGGTGCCCTACGGCCGTCTCCAACGGCCCCACGAGGGGAGCGAGGAGGTCGGCCAGGCCTGGGTCGACATCTCGGGCGTGCTGGCCGGGGGCAAGCCTGCGGGATGGGCCCTGCTCAACGACGGCAAGTACGGCTATGACGTGCGCGGATCCGAGATCGGGATGACCGCGGTGCGCAGCCCGGTTTACGCCTGGCACAATCCCCACAAGCTCGAGCCGGGCGTCCGTTACGAGTACCTCGACCAGGGTTGCCAGGAGTTCACTTATGCCCTCGTGCCCCACGGGGGCGACCCCGCCGCGGCGGGTGTCGTGCGCCTGGCCGAGGAGCTCAACGAGCGGCCGTTGGCCTTACCCGAGCATTTCCATCCCGGGCCCCTACCGCCCGCCCAGGGTTTCGTGGACGACGGCAGCGGCGCCGTCGTGTTGAGCGTCTTGAAGCAGGCCGAGGATGGAAATGGTTTCGTGGTGCGCGCCTACGAGACGACCGGCCGGCCCAGCTCCGCCCGGCTGGAGTTCCCCCTCTTCGGCCGCACCATCGAGTCAAGTTTTGCCCCGGGCGAAATAAAGACCTTTCTCCTGCCCGGCTCCGGCGGGCCGGTCGAGGAGGTCTCGCTCCTCGAGTGGTCGACCGAGGATCTCGACCGCATGGCCACGGCTGGCCACGACGGTGACGCCTGACGGCCGCCCCGTCCCGGCCGGCGGTCCTAGCGCAGGAGGGTGAGCTCCTGCAGGCACATCGAGTAGCGGCTCCCGGGAGGATCCGGCTGGAAGTGCGTGCCGTACGCGGCATTCGTGAAATTGGCGGAATAGCTGAGCCACATGGTCAACCCATCATGGCTGATGAAGCGGGAGGGCAGGTTGAGGAAGTAGGCCTGCGGCCCGAAATCACGGAGGTAGCTGACGATGCTCCAGGGGCCGGTCAGCGACTCCGACTCGAGGACGTAGCTGGTCATCTCCTTGATGGTCGGCCAGCCATCGGTCACGCACATGAGGTACCGGCCCAGGGGCGGGACGAAGGTGGCGGTCACGCAGCCGCAGTGCCCCGGCCAGCTGATCAGAGGCTGGCTGTCGCCTACCCGGGCCGCCCATCGGGCCGGCCCGTCGGGCCCGTGCCCGGCAAAAAACTCGTAGTTTTCGGGAGAATTGATCGTACCGGGAGCCGGGCGCACCCGAGCCAGATAGATCTCGTCACCGGATATCCAGCTCACCTCGGCCGAGACCGACGACCCACCGTGGCCGAGGAGATAGGCCAGCCCGTCCGGTGACCAGCGCATGTTGCAGCCAAAATCGACGAAGTGCGGGGCCCCCATCTTGACCTTCCGCCCCTGCTTACCGGGCTCCCCGAATATCGGGCCGGCAGGCGTCCACGGGGGCTCCTCCCATCTCCGGCCCAAGTCATGGGAGACGGAGAACCCGACGAACGGCCCCATTACGTCCCAGTTGAGGCCCCGGTCGGTTTCGTCGAGGCAATACGTCCCGTAGTACCAGACGCCGTCATGGACGAGGCTGCCGCACGGGTACCTTCCTCCGTAAGGGCCGACCGGCGCCCGCCAGACACCGAGCGGGACCACCTCGAGCGCCAAAGGATGGTCCCCCTCGATCACGGCCGCCCCGGTCACGGCCATGGGCCCCTTGGAAGTTGCCATGAAGTTGTCGACCATCCCGTCGGTCCACGGCGTATAGCAACGGCCGTCGCTGGCCCACGACAGGTACCAGGTGTCCGCTTCGGTGTAGGCGGCGGCGCGGCCGGTGAAACGCAGCGAGGTAAGGGCCCGGGAGCGCTCGAAGGGGCAGTCAGCCGGGAGCTCGTCGTTCCATTCCCGCCCTGCCCATAATGTGTGCTGGACCTTCATCGGCGTCGCCGTCATCGGACTTGGCGCAGGAACAGCTCGATGACCGGGACGGCCACCGCCGGACGCTGGATGGGCAATGTCAGGGTCAGCGTGCCCTCTCCGACGCCGCCCAGCTTGGTGTTTTGGGCCTGTTCGTGCGGGTCGATCACCTGCATGCGGATCTCGGACCCGTCGTGGAGCAGCTGTGCGTACCGGACCTTCCCGGCCAGGCCCCGGAGATGGAGGTGACCGAGCGGCCACGCGAACAGGTGGACGTACAGCCGGTCATCGCGCTGGGTGAAGCGGCAGTCGGCGGGCGGTACAAATTCCGACGGGCCGGCCCGGTAAATGGACCGGCCGTGCAGCGTCATCCACTCGCCGATGGCCTCGAGTACGGGCACGGCGCGGGGCTCCAGCCGGCCGCGGGCGTTGGGCCCCACATTGAGCAGGAGGTTGCCGCCTTTGGAGACGCCGTCGACGAGCATGCGGACGATCATGTCAGGAGACTTCCAGTTGAGGTTGTCCCGGTCGTAGCCCCAGCTGCCGTTGAGAGTTTGGCATGCCTCCCACAAACCGTCGTCCCCGGCCATGGGGGCGGCGGGCTGGTACTCCTCGGGCGTGGTGACGTCGCCCGGGACATCGAGGCGGTCGTTTACGACCACATCCGGTTGCAACTCCCTGACCCGGGCCAGGAGCTCCTCGGAGCGCCAGTCCTGGCGGCCCTTGCCGCCCCACACCCGCTGGCGGTAGGAGAAATCAAACCACATGTAGTCGATCCGGCCGAACTGGGTCAGCAGTTCCTCGACCTGACCGTGCAAGTAGTCGGCGTACTTGCTTACATCCCGGCCTTTGGCGGCCGCGATCGCCCCGGCGTCGTCGCGCTGAGGGTGCATCCCGTCGATCGGGAACTCCGGGTGATGCCAATCCAGCAACGAGTGGTACAGACCTATGCGCAGCCCTTCGGCCCGGAAGGCCTCTATCATCGGGCGCAACAGGTCCCGGCCGGCTGGGGCCCTGGTGGCCTTGTAGTCGGTGAGGGCTGAGTCCCACAGGCAAAAGCCTTCATGGTGCTTGGTCGTTATGACCACGTACTTCATGCCCGCCCGGGCGGCATGGTCCGCCCACACCTCAGGGTCGAACAGGTCAGGGTCGAAATGCTCGAAATAGGTGTCGTAGGCGGCGTCATCCAATCGCTCCGCGTGCTTGACCCATTCGTGCCGGGCCGGCATCGAGTACAGCCCCCAATGTATGAACATCCCCAGGCGGGCTTCCCGTAACCAACCCAGGCGGTCCCGCCCGCCCGTTGACGCCCCTGAGGTCTCTTCGCCGCCAGCCGGGCTCCCGGTTGTCCGTACCATGTCTCCCCAAGCTAGCAATCAGGT
>PMLI01000590.1 GCA_003158835.1 Acidimicrobiaceae bacterium | reverse complement strand
GCTTGGAGTGGAGCTCCATCACCTGCTCGGGCACCCCGGCGATGCGCCAGTGGCCGAGCCGGCCCGACGGTCCGGGGTCGGCCTCGATGCCGTAGCCCAGTTCCACCGCCACCCGGGCGGAAGCAACGCGCCCGGCCATGGTGGCGGCGTGCAGGTGCTCCCGCCACAGTGCGGTGTCCGCCCCCTTCCACCCGCCCTGCTCGTCTTTCATCGCCACGACATTGGCCAGCAGGACGTGGTCGTGGGGGGAGGGGTCGCCCAAGCGTGAAGTGGCATGGCGGGTATGGGCGTAGATGAGCCCAGCGGTCGGCGTGGCCGTGGCGGCCTGGCCCCGCCGGCCCCCCATCTGGCGGGTGACGTTGTCCAGGTATGCCAGCGTGGCGTCGCGTTCGGCGTCCATGATCGCGTGCATGTCCTCCGCTCGGCCGATCACGCCGAGCTCGGCCACGCTTTTCTGGGCGGCGATCACGATCTCCATGCCCGGCCGGCGCGTCTGCACCAGCCGCTCACCGCTACGGGGGTCCCTGGCCCCGCCCGGGCCGAAGAGCGCCTCGTAGCTCTCCGATGTCACCGCCCCGGCCAAGCCGAGGGAGGTTGTCCCCGAGCCGCCCCAGGCCAGCGGTGTCTCGCCCCGGGAGGCGTAGTACACCATGGCCCGTCCGGGGTGGTCGTCCACCCGCCCGAGCACGGTGGCGCGGTGGTACTCCACCGATTCCGCCCCCATCGTCCGCATCCAGCCCACCCGCCCACCTCGTCTCAACCAAACCCGGCCCGATTTCTTTGGCAAGCCTGCGGCTTGCAATCGTGTTCAGTCCCTGTCTGTTATACAAGGTTTAATGCGAACTGTAAAGCCTTGTGTGGCGATAGATGCGTACTGGCAACTAAGGGACTTAGGAGCAGCGAGGGTTTGTGGCTCCATGTGACTGACAACTGGGTTGGCTTGAAGTGCTCGTAGATACTGGTTGTCTGGCTTAGAGATTGGCCTTGACGGTGTGGCCGAAAGCCAGTCGTCTACGAGATGTGTGTCGGCGTGGAAGCTGCTTCTTGGTATTACTGTTAGTTGTTTATGGATGACGGTGGACAAATGCGGACGATAATGGACATGCAAGGCAGTTGTCCTTCGGTAGTTCTTTAGGATGACCGGCCGGAGATGGAAGCACGTGTCGTGGGCCTAAGGTGTCCATCGCGATGTGGGCCTTCTCCGACGAGAGCGAACGATCTGGGGTGATGCTCTTCGGCGTGGTGCTCATAAGGCCAGCCGACCTGCCGGCGGCGCGCCTCCTCCTTTCAGGGCTACTGTTGCCGGGCCAGAGGCGGGTCCATACCACGAACGAGTCAGCGCGGCGTCGGCGTGCTGTTTTGGACACGGTGGCGCGGACAGAGGGCTTGTCGGCGACCGTGCTCCGTTTCCGCCGCCCTCAAGGCGTGGACAGGCCTGCAGCACGCCATTTGCTTCTCCAGGCCGGCACTGGTCTGGTCGTCGGTTCAGGCGTCACCGTCTGGGTGCTCGATGGACAGGACCCTGTCCAGGCCGCGCGGGACCGGGCCAGCATCGCACACGCTCTTGTTGGCCTGGACCTTCGTCTTCATCCTGCCTACGACCACCGCCCCTCCAACTCCGAACCGCTGCTGTGGGCCGCCGACGCGATCTGTTGGGCGGTGGGCGCGGGAGGGGACTGGCAGCAGCGCGCCGGGAGGAGGCTCAGCGTCAGGGAAATCGGCCGTTAACGCGCAACACCCGGCTACTCCTCGTCCGGGGAGCTCGCCGGGTGCACTTCCCGCCGCTAGTGCCACGGGCACCAATCATCCTACCTCTAACCGGCGCACCCGGTCGGAGCCTTGTCGGCCGCCGAGAGATCCCTTAGGTCCACTTGAGCCCCCCCTCTGGTCGCCCACGCCCCTTTCGTTACACGGGGCCCCTGCCCCTGGGTTCGTGCAGATCGACGAGGAACGCGTCGAGTTCCTCGTCCAACTCCCATATGATGGCGGCAAGCTCGGCCAGATCGGCTACGGGCTCCGTATGTTGATGCCGAGACAGCTCGTCCAGCGTCAACGATGGCGCCCTCCAGAGGTCCGTCTCGTCGTGCTTGGTCACGATTGGCAGGCTATGCCGACGGACGACGCAGCACGTCTGGTCATGCGGTGCTCCACCACGGGCTGGCGGAACGGGGGCGGGCCGCGGCCGTGCTCACTCGCGACTCGTTCGTCGTAAACCGGCGGTCCTAATCTCTTAGTTCCGCCCGACCAAGCCGACGGAATTGCCGGCGATATTTTGCTGTGCGCCGCGTCAGGTAAATGCAAGTTTTGACCGCCAAGTTGACCGCCAAGTGGACGCACGTTGGCGGTCAACTTCGGACGGGCTCGGATCCGGCACCTCCTCTGACCTGCATGCATGCACGCCAGTGGACCCGCTCGGACTGCCCAGACGGGATTGGAAATCGTGTGTGGGGAAACTCACCGTGGGTTCAAATCCCACCCTCTCCGCCAGTTTGGGCAGGTCAGGCCGGGGCGCGTTGACCTCTGAGGGGAGCCCTGAGGCGTCGGGGCGGAGCGGCTTGGGAGCCAATTATGGGAGCCAAGTGGCTTCGGCCCACGGATTGGGAGCCAAGGGTGTGCCACGGGCATGGGTGGAGTGCGGTGTGGCTTGAGCCGCGAAGGCTTGGCGGTCGCCCACATTGCGGCGTTTGGCGCGCCCGACGGTCACGGAGGAATGCCCGAGAACTCGCGACACGATCTCCAGCTTGGTCCCCATTGCCAACATGAGCGAGGCCGCGGTATGCCGGGCTTCGTGCACGTGCCAGCGCCCGAGCCCGGCTCGCTGTGCCATCGCCGGAAAGGCGTGGGAGAAACTGCTCGGTTCGACGGGTGCCCCGGCCGGCGTAGGTGGCAACGGACCGTGAAGCGGTACTGGTCCGCGGTGTTCGGCCGCACCCGGGCGTCGAGGCCAGCGGCCCGCCTGTCGAGGTAAGCGCCGACCGTCAGGCGAGGTTCAATGGCGAGGCCGTTCTCAACGGAGCGACGGAGCACCCGCAACTTGGCCAGGACCTCGGACTTGGTCTTGGCGGTTACTTGCGCCGGTCTCTGCGGCCGTCCGGCTTGCGCCCGAGGGATATGACCGCGCACCAGCGACCGGTGGCCGCGTCGAGGAAGATGGAGTCCTCCCCAAAGCCCCGTCGGCGTCGGGACGCGCCTGACGAGCCCCTGGCCGTGGAGGTGCCCGCCGTTTTGCCGCTTGGCGCGGCAAGCCGGCCAAGCGGGAAACGGTGCTGATCGTGGATGACGAAGGCGGCCTGTTCCTCAAGAGCTAGCTCCACAAGCCGCTCGAACGCGCGGCGAGTCGCTCCCCGGAGCCGCTCAACCGGAGCCCCCTCGTAACGGGCGAGGCCACGCATCGGGCTGTCCAAGTGGACGTCTGCGCAGTGCACGAACTTCATGACCACCCCCTGGGAGGACCAGCTGAGCGTGCCCGTGGCGCGTTGCTATCTCTGTTGTAGCACTCTTGCCTTTACGTCTGACTTGCGGGAGCGAGCGACCGGGCCAGCCCGCCAGACCAGGCACGCTCCATGGCGAACCTGGAGCGATAGCTGAGGATCTGCAAAATATGGGCGCTCGAGTCGGCGAGCCGCTCTGCCAGCGCACCCTCCAGCTCCTTGCCATCGGGACCGTGCCACATCCGTGCCATAAGCGGGTGGCTATAAGCGTCAGACGACGGCAACTGCCGGCAGTAAACGGGCTGCTCACGGGCTATAACGTGTGCTGACCAGGACCACGATCCCTGCTTTGCACGCAGAGCCTCGTGGCGCGGCCTACGGCTCGTCCTGGTCGAGGCGATGCAACTCCTCGTCGCTGAGCTTCAGGTCGACTGCTTGAGCGCAGTCGCGTGCGGAGGCCGGCCGGGTGGACCCGGGGATCGGTATGACATGGTCGCCCTTGGCCAGCATCCAGGCCAGCACCACTTGGTGTACCGACGTCCCATGGTCCTTAGCGACCCGCACAAACGCGGGGTGATCGCGCCGCAGAAGCTCGGCGTTGCCAATGCCGCCGAAAGGGCTCCATGGTAGAAAGGCAATACCGAGTTGACCACAGTGCTGCAGTTCGCCCTCGGTGGAGCGGAAAGAGGGAGAGAACTGGTTTTGCACGCTCACCAAATTGCCCTCACCGAGGATGGAGCGGGCCAGGTCGATTTGAGCGACACTTGCGTTCGAGATCCCGACCATAAGCACCTTGCCCGCGTCCAGGAGCTCCTTCAAGACCCCGATTGGGCCCTCGTAGGGGACCCTCGGGTCAGGCCGGTGGTACTGGTACAACCCGATGGCCTCCACCCCCAGGCGGTGCAGGGATGCTTCGGCCGCCTTGCGGAGATAAGTGGGGTCGCCGTTCACTGTCCAGCTGCCATCGCCGGGACGGATATGGCCGCCTTTCGTGGCGACCAAGACGGAGTCGCGGTCGCCGCCCCACGACGACAGCGCCTTGGCAACGAGGGTCTCCCCATGACCCGTGTCCGCTCCTCCCAAGCTGTAAGCGTCGGCCGTATCGATCAGGGTCATTCCTGCATCCAGCGCGGCATGGATGGTCTCAATCGAGCGTGCCTCGTCCGGGCGCCCTTCGATGGACATAGGCATCTCGCCGAGGCCAATCGCGCCGACCTGCCGTGAGCCGATCCTTCGCAGTTCCATGTCGTTCTCCGATCATTCTGTGGTGTCCATTATGGATCCTGCCATCGTTCAGCATCTCCAGGCACTCACGGTTGAGCTTTCAGCGGCCCGAGATCAGCCT
>PMLI01000300.1 GCA_003158835.1 Acidimicrobiaceae bacterium | reverse complement strand
CACCCTGGAACTTCCCCCTGGCCATCCCGCTGTGGAAGGCGGCGCCGGCGATCGCTTATGGGAACGGCGTGGTCCTGAAGCCGGCCCGACAAGCCCTTGCCACCGGTGTCCGGGTGGGCGAGCTCATCTCCCAGGATGTGCCGGAAGGCCTTTTCAACGTCATCGCCGGCGACGCATCCGCCGCCGAAGCTCTGATTGCATCGGCCGACGGCATCTCCTTTACCGGATCGGTTGAAGTGGGCCGCCGTGTGATCGCCGCCACAAGCCGGCGCGGGGTGCCGGCGCAGGCCGAGATGGGAGGCCAGAACCCCTCGATCATCCTCCCCGATGCGGACCTGAGCCGGGCCGCGGACGCGGTGGCGCTGGCCGCGATGAGTTACGCCGGGCAAAAATGCACCGCCACGTCCAGGGTGATAGTGATCGGCCCGGCGGCCAACTTCACAGATGCCCTTGTGGCCGCGGTCGACAAGCTTCCCTTCGGCGATCCCGCCGAGGCCTCGACGGTCATCGGGCCGGTGATCGACGAAAGCGCGCGGCGCGCCGTCGTCGATGCCGCCGATAGTTCCCGAAGCGCCGGTGGTCGGATCGTGATGGGGGGCGCCGCCGCCCAACGTAAGGGTTGGTTTGTCCATCCCACTCTGGTCGATGGGATCCCGCCCGAGGCCGACCTGGCCCAAAATGAGGTTTTTGGGCCGATCGCGGTGTTGCTCTCAGCGGCAGACGAAGACGAAGCGGTGGCCATAGCCAATGGCGTCGCCTTCGGATTGTCTGCCGCCGTCTTCACGACTGACCTGGACCGTGCCCTGGGGATCTCCGGGCGCCTGGCGGCGGGAATGGTCAAGGTCAACGCCCCGACTTCAGGGGTCGACTTTTATGCGCCGTTCGGAGGAATAAAGGGCTCGAGTTACGGTCCCCGCGAGCAGGGGAAGGCGGCCCGGGATTTCTACACGTGGTCGCAGACCCTTTCCATCTCACCGGCACGGGCATGACCAGGCCCTCGACCAGACGCAGGCCGTTGCCATCAGGGCGGCCGGGAGAAGGGGTACGCCGGATGCAAGAACGCCCGGTAGGCGGGCGACTATGAGGGCCGCCGTCTTACGCGCTCCAGGCACTCCACTGCAGGTCGAAGACGTCGATCTCGAACCACCGTTGCCGGGCGAGGTGCTGGTGCGGGTCGAGGCGGCCGGAGTGTGCCACACCGAACTCCACTACATGGCCGGGGCCATGGTCTGCCCGTTGCCGGTGGTCCTCGGTCACGAGGGCACCGGTGTCGTCGAAGAAGTCGGCGTGGGGGTGGAGGACCTCGTGCCCGGCCAGCGGGTGGTGTTCACCTGGCGCCCGCGGTGTGGCCAATGCGAGTACTGCATATCGGGCCGGCCGGTCATGTGCGTGTACGGGAGGGTGCAGGCTCGCAGCGGAGGGCTCATGGACGGCACCAGCCGTCTGCACCATGGGGATGAAAAGCTGCACCATTTCCTGGGCGTATCCTGCTTCGCGGAGTACGCCGTCGTGTCCCGCCGTGCCGTTGTCCCGTTGCCCGACGACGTCCCCGCCGCGGTTGCCGCCATCGTCGGGTGCGCGGTGGTGACGGGCGTGGGAGCGGTGANNTGTCAGCAGTGATGGGGGCACACCTGGTGGGAGCGGCGCCTATAGTCGTCGTCGACGTCGCCCAGGACAAACTGGACCTGGCGAGGCGGTTGGGCGCCACTGATGTCGTCGACGCCTCCCGGGCCCCATCGGCCGAGGTGGTGGCGACGGTCCAGGAGATGACCGGCGGCGGGGCCGAGGTGGCCGTCGAGGCCGTCGGCAGCCCGGAGACGCTGGCACAGGCCTTCTCGGCCCTGCGCCCCGGAGGTACGGTCGTCGCCGTCGGGCTGTCCTCGGTCGATGCAACGGCCCATGTCCCCTTCAACGAGCTCGTGCAGCAGCAAAAGCGCGTGGTGGGCAGTCTCTACGGCTCGGCGAACCCACCCGTGGACCTGCCTCGGCTGCTGGATCTGTACCGGACGGGCCGCCTGCCGCTGGGGCAGCTCCTGGGCTCTACCTACCCCCTGGAGGCGGTGGGGAAGGCCTACGACCAATTGCGCGACGGCGCCGTCGGGCGTGCCGTCGTCGTGCCCGCGCCGGTGAGCCCGTGACCGAGGTCGCCGGCCGCTCCGCCGGGATGTTCGCCACGTACCCCAGCTTGAGCGGGAAGGTGGTACTGATCAGCGGTGGTGCCACGGGCCTGGGTGCGGAGTTCGTGGCCCAGTTCGCCGCTCAGGGCGCCCGGGTGGCCTTCGTCGACATCCAGGACGAGGCTGGGCATGACTTAGTGGAGGCCGTCGCCGGCACCGGTTCTCCCCGGCCCCTGTACATGCACGCTGATGTCCGCGACCTGGCCGGGTACCAGGAGGTGATCGCCGAGATGGCCCGGGTACTGGGGCCCGTGGAGGTGCTCATCAACAATGCCGCCAACGACGCACGCCATACCGGGGACGAGGTCGACCCGGCATTTTGGGACGAGCGCATGCGTGTCAACCTTGACCACCACTATTTCGCCACTCGCGCCGTGGCACCGATGATGCGCGCCGCCGGGCGTGGCTCGATAATCAACCTGGGCTCCATCAGCACCCACATCAAGCTCACCGACCTCGTCATTTACCGCACCGCCAAATCTGGCGTCGAGGGTTTGACCCGTGCCCTGGCCCAGGAGCTTGGAGTTCACGGTATCCGGGTCAACTGCATCATTCCGGGATGGGTCATGACGGCGCGCCAATTGGCGTACTGGGTGGACGCCGAGGCGGAGGCCACCCTGGCCCGCGAGCAAGCCCTCAAACGCAAAATCGTCCCTGCGGACGTCGCCCGGATGGCCCTGTGGCTGGCAGCCGAGGACAGCAACGGTTGTACCGGTCAGAACTGGATAGTCGACGGAGGTTGGATGTGAGCTCGGGGGACGTACGCCGCAGTCAAGCCTGGTTCGGCGCCGAGGGGCGCTCGGGGATGCTCTACCGGTCCTGGGTGCGCAACCAGGGTTACGGTCCCAAGGTCTTCGACGGTCGCCCTGTCATCGGCATCGCTACGACATGGTCGGAACTGTCTCCATGCAATGCCCACCTGCACCGGGTGGCCGAGGCGGTCAAGCGTGGCGTCTGGCAAGCGGGCGGTTTCCCGCTCGAGTTCCCGGCCCTCTCGCTCGGCGAGACGCTGATGCGGCCCACAGCCATGCTCTACCGGAACCTCCTGGCTATGGAGGCGGAGGAGCTGATGCGGGCCAACCCTCTCGACGGCGTGGTGCTGCTATCCGGCTGTGACAAGACGACGCCGGGTCTTCTGATGGCGGCTGCCAGCGTAGATCTGCCCGCCATCATGGTGACCGGCGGGCCCATGCTCAACGGGAAGTTCCAGGGGAAAGATATCGGGTCGGGCACCCATGTCTGGCAGTTCGCGGCCGAGGTGAAAGGCGGTCGCATGACCCAGGAGCAGCTCTATGTCGCCGAGGGCTGCATGTCGCGGTCCGATGGCCACTGCATGACGATGGGCACGGCGTCGACCATGGCGTGCCTGGCAGAGGCGCTCGGGATGCAACTCCCAGGATCTGCGACCTGGCCGGCTTCCGATGCCCGCCGCTACGAGATCGCCCAGGAAGCGGGTTTTCGCGCCGTCTCCATGGTGATGGAGGATCTCCGTCCCCACCAGATAATGCAACGGGCCGCCTTCGAGAACGCCATCCGGGCCAATACCGCCATCGGTGGTTCGACAAACGCGATCATCCATCTCATCGCCATCGCGGGCCGCCTCGGGGTCAACCTGTCGCTGGACGATTTCGACGCGCTGGCGCGCCCGGTGCCGACCCTGGTCGATCTGCTGCCGTCCGGCAAGCACCTGATGGAGGATTTTTGCTATGCCGGAGGTCTTCCCGTCGTTCTGGCCGAACTGGCCGGGGCTGGTCTGCTCAACAGCTCGCAAATCACGGTCACCGGCCTGAGCATCGGCGACAACATCGCGGGAGCGACATGTTGGGACCGCGAGGTGATCCGCACCATCAGCGAGCCGTTTATGCCACCCGGCAGAGGCACGGCCGTGCTGCGGGGCAACCTCTGCCCGAACGGAGCCGTGATCAAGCAGTCCGCTGCCTCCCCGGACCTGATGAGGCACCGGGGCAGGGCGCTTGTCTTTGATTCACCCGAGGCCTACTACGCTGTCAGCGACGACGACGACCTCGATGTCGAGGCGGGCGACGTCATAGTCGTCCGTTACGCAGGGCCGAAGGGGTACCCCGGCATGCCGGAGGTCTCCAATGTGACTCTGCCGGCCAAGCTGCTCAAGCAGGGCGTGACCGACATGGTCCGGATCTGCGACGGCCGGATGAGCGGCACGGGCTTCGGGACGGTAGTGCTCCACGTCGCCCCCGAAGCCGCTTTGGGGGGACCGCTGGCGCTGGTCGAGACCGGCGACACCATCGAGCTGGACGTACCGGCACGGTCGCTCCGCCTCGACGTGCCCGACGAGGAACTGGCGCGCCGCCGAGCGTCGTGGTCGGCGCCGCCGGTCAAAGCGCTGTCCGGGTACACCTGGTTGTACATCGAACACGTGCTGCAAGCCGACGGGGGAGTGGACTTCGACTTCCTGTTGGGAACTCGCGGCGACGCCGTGCCGCGCGAGTCGCACTGAACCTCCCTGTCGCGCCCCGGCCCGGGCAGGGTATATCTCCCGCCGCGATGCGTCTAACCTTGGCCCATGCCGACGTGGGTGTGGCCCGCCGACGTAGCACCGGTCGTGCCCGGCGGAGGGCACACGGCGTTGATCGTGTTCATCGTCGTCGCCATCCTGGTCGTCGCCCTCGTTATCGTGGTAGGGCTCGTGCTGAGGGGGAACCGGGCCCGGGTGGCCGCCCGCCAGGTCCAGGCCCCTCACGCTCCGGTGGTACCGAGCCCCGGCCCGGCGTCGGCTGCGGCTGCGCCAGCAGCCGCCTCAGGACAGGCACCCACCCCCACGCGCCCACCGGGCGCCCCCGAACCGGGCGCCCCCGCACCGGGCGCGACTTGAACAACGGTGGCGCCGCTGCCCCGCTTGGCCGACTACAGCGCCGCCCTGGTCCTGACGCTGCTCATCGAGGTGCCGCTGTATGCGGCACTGTTACGTACTTTCGCCGGGGTGCGGTGGCGCCACGGCGCCCGGCTCGGTGCCGCCGCCAACTTTGTTTCCCACCCGCTGGTCTTCCTGGTGGTCGCTCCCCTGTTGGCTCCGCACCTGGGCCCGACCGGTGCTCTCGCCTGTGCAGAAGTGGTGGCCGTACTGGTGGAGATGTTGGTGGTACGTGTACTGCGCCGCCAGGATCTCACGACCGCGGCGGGCACGGCCTACGTCGCCAATGCCGTGTCATTTTGCACCGGGGTGCTCGTGCTCACCCGCTGAGCCCGGTTGGGCCACCCGAACCCCCATCCCAGCAGGGCCAGAAAGCCGCTCTCCGGTACCGGGTACGGTGCCCCGAAGGTTCTGGCCCCGGCCCCGAAGCAAGCCGTGCCGAAAAGCATGTCCATGAGCGGCAGCACCAAGGCGAAATTGGAGCCCTCTCGGCCCCGCTCGTGGTGGGACCGGTGATAGCCGGGCGTCACGACCGCCCGGGCCAGCCATCGTCCCGGTAGCGAGACGTTGCAGTGGGCGAGCATCGTAACGAGCCAGGCGGCAAAGAAGTACGGGGCGAGGTCGACCAAAGGCACCCCCAGCCCGGCGACCACTGCGACCGTGACGGCTGGTTGTAGTACCACGTCCACGGGATGAAACCGCCGACCGGCGAGCCAGTCCATCCGTCGGGACGAGTGGTGGACCGAATGGAACCTCCACATGTACCGGGACCGGTGCTCGGCCCGGTGCGTCCAATAAGCGACCAGGTCGGCGACCAAGAAGGCGAAAACAGCCGTGGCCGTGGCTGGGAGGGAGGCGACGACCCGGTGCAGCGGCCCGTGTGCCACAACCGCGGATGCCCCCAGCGCCGTCCCGAGCCCTACGGCCGGGACCAGAGCCAGTTGCACGGCGGCGAAAGCCCAGTCGGTGCGCCGGTGCCGGAGGGGCGAGCACCCAGCCGGGGCCATCGGGCACTCCGGGTTGGCCCACTCGGCCGCGACGAGCAGCGGTGCGATGACGACGAACACGAAGGCGTTGCCGACCCAGACCACGGTCGGAAGCTTAGGCACGGCATGGCGCCAGTGACGCCCGTCATCGATCAGCCGCTCCCGCGCCGGCCGGCCGGTTGCTGCTCCCCAAACGAGGTACAGCCCTTCGTTGTAACCTGCTCCGACGTTGTCCAAAGCCGTGAGAACGAAAGAAGGCGCGCATGAAACGGGTTGTGGTAACAGGCAGTAGCGGCAAGGTGGGCCGGGCCACCGTGGCCGAGCTTTCCGATGCAGGCTACGAGGTCGTTGGTGTCGACCTGACCAGGGGCCCCGCCAACCAGGCGGGCGGGATCGTCGCCGACCTGACCCAAATGGGCCAGGTGGTGGAGCTGTTGGCGGGCGCCGATGCCGTCGTGCACCACGCCGCCATACCTGCGCCCGGGTTGCGCAGCGAGGAGGTGACGTTCCGCACCAACATGATGTCGACGTTCAACGTGTTCGAGGCGGCCGCGCTCCTCGGTACCCCTCGCGTCGTCTGGGCGTCGAGCGAGATGACCCTCGGCCTTCCCTTCGGCCCGAGGCTGCCGGACTATGCACCCGTCGACGAGGAGCACACGCTGTACCCCGAGCAAAGCTACGCCCTGGCCAAGGTACTCAGCGAAGAGGTGGGCCGCCAGTACCACCGTCGCTTTGGAACGACGGTGATCGGGCTGCGTTTCTCCAACGTGATCGAGCTGGCTGACTACGAGCACTTCCCTTCGTACTGGCGCGACGCGAAGCTCCGGGCCTGGAACCTCTGGGGCTACGTCGATGTTCGGGACACGGCCAGGTCGACGCGTCTTGCCCTCGAGGCCGAAGTCTCCGGCGCCCACAGCCTGATCATCGCCGCCGCCGACACCGTGATGGACCGGCCCAGCGCCGAGCTGATGAGCGAGGTTTTCCCCTCTGTCGCCCTCCGGCCCCTGGATGACCCGCACGCCACCCTTCTGTCGATCGGGCGCGCCCGGAAAGTGCTCGGGTACGAGCCGGCGTGGTCCTGGCGGAAAGTGCTGGGCTGACAGCCGCAGGGCGCGGTCTCGGCTCGCCCTCGGTACGTGGTGCCGGCGGGCGTCAGTGCTTCCCCAGGGCCGAGCGCCGGGCCCGCCTGCGGTGCGCTTCACCGGCTCCGGATCTTCCATCTGCGGCCGGCGGCGCGGACGGAGCCTTCTGAAGGGTGGACCTCGAGCTGCCCCGGTGGCCGGCTACCGGGGCGGGGACGGGTTGGTCGTCCTGCGTCCGCGGTGGTACAGCACCGGCGAGATCGTCCCCTGCCGTTGCCCGGTCTGCGCCGTTGCCATCGGCAAAGGCCACGACACCTGAGGCGATGGCCGCCTTCTGGGCGATCGATTCGTCGTCCTCGTGGACGAACTTCTCGCCCCGCAGCGCCGAGGCGATGGCGGCGATGACGCTCATGGCGGCGGCGAACGCCAGGATGATCACCAGGCCGTGTTTGAACGACGGCCCGATCAACTGAGGGAAAAAGGCCCTACTGGTGAGGGCGGCGGCTTGGGCCGGCGCCAGGTGCCCGAGCACCACGGGGCCGAGGAGGTTCTTCAAGGGGTTGAGGCCCAAGAAGGCCGCAAAGATGTAGCCGAGCGGGGGCAGGTGGGACAGTTGGGCGGCGTTGGTTGCGGGCACCCCATGGGTGACCAGGCCCTGGTACATGGCCGAGGGCACCTTGGCGTTGAGCCCGAACACGAGCAGTGAGAAAAACAGGCCCATCGAAAGGGGCATCCCGACCTGAGCGAAAGTTACCCGCATTCCCGAGGCCGCCCCGCGGTAACGAGCCGGGACCGAGTTCATGATCGAGGCCGTG
>PMLI01000180.1 GCA_003158835.1 Acidimicrobiaceae bacterium | reverse complement strand
ACGGCCGGAGCGCCCAGAACGAAGCCGGCGGGCGCACCGAGGAGATCGTCGGGCGGTGGTTCGCCCAAGGCGGAGGCAGGCGGGAACGCACCGTGCTCGCCACCAAGGTCTACGGCAACATGGGTGGGGCGTGGCCCAATGAGGACAAGCTCTCGGCCCTCAACATCCGGCGCTCCGCCGATGCGTCGTTGCGCAGGCTGCAGACGGACTACATCGACCTCTACCAGATGCACCATGTGGACCGGGACACCCCCTGGGACGAAATCTGGGAGGCCATGGAGGTCCTCCGTCAACAGGGCAAGGTCCTGTACTTCGGGTCTTCCAACTTCGCCGGCTGGCACATCGCCAAGGCCCAAGAGGCCGCGGCACGTCGCGGGTTCATGGGCCTGGTGTCCGAGCAGTCCCTCTACAACCTGTTCGTGAGGGAGATCGAGATGGAGGTGCTCCCCGCCGCGATTGACTACGGCGTGGGGGTCATCGCCTGGTCACCTCTGCAGGGAGGGCTACTAGGAGGGGTCCTGAGCCAGGCGGGTGGGCCTGGGCGGCGCTTCGACAACAACGAACGTGCCCAGGAGACCCTGCGGCGCGAGCGGGCCAGGTTCGAGACCTATGAGGCGCTCTGCAAAGGCCTGGGCTCAGACCCGGCCGTGGTCGCTCTGGCTTGGCTGCTCAGCCGGCCCGGTGTCGTCGGTCCCATTATCGGCCCTCGCACCCCTGAACAGTTGGACGGTTCCCTGCGTGCCCTGGATTTGACCCTCGACGAGGCAACCCTGGACGAGCTGGACAAGACCTTCCCCCCGCATAAGCCATCGCCAGAGGACTACGCCTGGTAGAGCCGGCGCCGCGGGCGACGGCCCCTAAGCGGGCCGCCGCATCTGGTTCCCCGCCGCGTCCACCTGACCATTGTCCACCAGCCAGGCCAGTGACTCGAAGACCGCCTCCAGGGAAGTGTACTGGGGGCGGTAGCCGAGGGCCCGGGTTGCCTTGTCGCTGCTCATCGACGGGCTGCGGCTGATGTGCTCCAGGGTCGCCTCGGCGTCTTCCGGCGCCCACGCCGCGGCCCATGTCTCCCACGGCTGGAACGAAAGCCGGGGGGGGTGCCCGAACCATCCGGCCACGCTTTCGGCATAGCCCCGCAAGGTGACGGCGCGCCCGGAGACGGCGTGGAAGGACTCGCCGGAAGCGGCGGCGGGATCGGCCAGGGCCTTGAAGAACGCCTGCGCCACATCGTCGGCGTGGACGTGGTGGACGGTCTCCAGGCCGAAGTTGGGCAATGCCAGCTCCGCCCCCCGGGCCAGCCGGTTGAATACCTCGAGGTTGAAGTTCCCGGCGGGGTTGAGGGGCGTCCAGCCGGGACCGACGATGTGGCCCGGGTGCAGGACGGTGCCGCGCAACGTCCCCCGCCGCGCCTCACCGAGCAGCATCTCCTCGATGGCTGCTTTCTGCGTCCCGTAGTCGCCGGCGGGGTGGCGAGCCTCGTCCTCGCGGACAGGTACCTCGAGCGCGCTCCCGTGCACCCAGATGGTGCCGCAATGCAAGAGGTAAGAACCGACCGGTGCCAGGGCGTCGACCAGCTGGCGGGCCGAAGGCACGGTGAAGCAGACGAGATCCACCACGGCATCGGGGCGCATGGCGGCCACCCGCGGTCCGAACGTGCCGGCCGCATCCTCGGCGTCCCGGTCCACTTGCACCCGCTCGACCTGGTCCCAGGCAGGATGGGCCAAATAGGGGCGCTGATTGCCACGGCTCATGGCGATGACCTCGTGACCGGCCCCGACGAGCCTGGGGACAAGGTAGCTGCCTATATGGCCGGTGGCACCGACTACTACTACCTTCATCGTCCTCAGCCTCCGATCATTGACATCGAGCGGACCGGTCGCAGGAAGCCGGGGTCATTGATGCCATGGCCCGGCAACTTCGCCCACACCGAGCGGCGCAGCGCCAGGGCGATGCCGTCGTCGCTCCCCCCATTTCGCAAGAGCGCCCGGACCGAGACCTCGTCGTCCGAGAACAGGCAGTTGCGGATGGCGCCGTCAGCGGTGAGGCGCAGCCTGTTGCAGGTGCCGCAGAAGGGGCGGGTAACGCTCGCCACCACACCGATCTCGCCCGCGCCATCACAGAAGCGGTAGCGGTCAGCGGGCGCCGGGTCACCATCGGGCGATCTTATGGCCTCGATCGGCCAGCGCTCGTTGATGCGGTCCAGGACGCCGTCGCTCGGCACCACCTGGTCTCGGCGCCAGCCTCCCTCGGCGTCGAGAGGCATGAACTCGATGAAGCGCACGGTGCGAGCGCGCTGGCGGGCGAACGCGGCGAAGTCGAGGATCTCGTCGTCGTTCACGCCCGCGATCAACACGACGTTGACCTTGACGGGCACCAACCCGGCGGCTTCGGCCGCGTCCATGGCCGCCAGGACAGCCGCCAGATCTCCCCGCCGCCGGATCTCCGCGTAGCGTTGGGGCCGCAAAGAGTCGCAGCTGATGTTGACCCGGTGCAGGCCGGCCCGAGCGAGGGCGCAGGCCACGGGTGCGAGCCCGGTCCCGTTCGTGGTGAGTGCTATGTCGTCGAAGCCGACCGTCGCCAACTGCCGCACCAGTTCGACCACGCCGCGGCGTACGAGGGGCTCCCCACCGGTGAGCCGGAGCGACGTCACGCCCAACGAGCGCGCCACCTGGGCCACCCGTGCTATCTCTTCGAACGAAAGGATCTCGGACCGGGGCAGGAAGGGCACTCCTTCCTCAGGCATGCAATAGACGCAGCGCAGGTTGCAGCGGTCCGTAACCGACACCCGCAGGTCGGTATGGGCCCGTCCGTATTGGTCCACGAGGGGCCCGGCGGTGGGCATCGACGCCGGCACCGGGGCACTTTCGGGCCCGGGCCCGGGCCGGTGGGCGTCCCGGCGCAGGACGACCGGCACGTCACGGGACGAGCTCATCGGCCCTGCCCATCGGGCCCGGCGCGCACGGCCAGGTGCACGGTACACACGGTTGGCTCGTCCGTCACGAAGGGCTCCAGCTCGACGACGTCCACCGGAGAGTCCAAACGCTCGACGGTGGCCTTGAGCATTCCAAGATGGATACCACAAACCACCGACCGGCTTTCGTGGACCAACTCCTCGAACGGGCAATGGTGCAGCACGATCCGCCCGGCGGCCGTGCCCGGGCCCGGTCCCCGGGCGGGCTGGGTCTCGGGCTGGAGCTCGGTCACGGGCTGGGGCTCGAAGCCGAGGCTTTCGAGCAGGTCGGTGGCGACACCTATCGTCTCAGTGGCCGAGAGGCGCCTTGTGGGCAACGCCACGTCGCTCGGCAGCGCGGCCCACCGGCGCCCGGCCCGCATGGCTTCGCCGGCTACGTCCGGCAACTCGGAGAACTGTTTCGCCAGGAGCCGGGCGAGCTCCCGGTAGCCGACGTCGGCGTCCCGGGCCCGGCGCCGGTCGAGCGGGCCGGGGGCAGCCGGGACCATCTCGTACAGGACGCGGGGCCGGCCCCGCCGGGAGCGGTCTTCGGTGCGTCGTTCCACCAGGCCCACCGAACAGAGCACCTCCAGATGGACACGGGCCGTGTTGGGGTGCAGGCCGACGGAAGCACCGGCTTCGCCGGCGTCGAGCGGCCCGCCGACGCGCTGCAGCGCGGCCAGGAGCGCCTGGCGGCTCTCCCCCGCCAGAGCCCGGAAGGTGGCCCGGTCCGGCCGGCCCGGCCCGGGCATAGGGGCGATCACGTCCGCCAAAGGCATGGCTGCATTATTACCCGGTAGTGCGATGAAAAACAGGCCGCGGCGCGAAAACGCGCCACTTGGTGCCGATGGTCCGGGGCCGGAGGGGGCCCGCGGCGCGGACTGCCTGCTCACGGTGTGAAGCCGGAGGAGGTTTCAGGCGTCCGCCCCGAGCTCCTCGGCCAGCTCCCTAGCGACGCGACGCGCTTCCCCCGGGCTGACACCGGCCCGGGCAGCCAGCCAACAAGAAATCGGGGCCGCCGTCCGCTCAGACGAGTGGGCGGCTATCCCGGCCAACTCGAGCAGCCAGCCCTGCTCCTGCTCGCTCGGCCGGGCGGCGCCGAGCTTGTCTGCGAACCGTTCGGTCCATTGTCTCGCGCTCAGGGTCATGGGCTCCGACCGTAGCGGAGAGCTACGACCTGAGGTGGGAGCCGAAGAAGGCGACGATGCGGCGGCGGGCGTCTGCGGCGGAGGCGTCGTGGTAACCCATCTTCATGATCCTGCCCATCACCACGAAGATCGCCGGCAGGTGGTCGTGCGCTCCCTGGTGGTCGTTGAGAAACCCGTGCCCGGCATCGGGGTACTCCTTCACGTCGTGGTCGGTCCCGGCCGCGCCAAGAGCTCCGTCCAGGCGCGGCGCGGCACCGCGCAGACTGCGGTCCTTGCCCCCATAGCTCCCCACCACCGGACAGGCTCCGGCCAGGAAAGCCCCGGTGGCTACGTCCTTGGGGACGGCGCCGTAGTTGACGCTGGAGGCTGAGAAACCGTGGCCCGCCGCCAGCATCAGGGCGAACCCGCCCCCCATGCAGTACCCGATGACGCCGATGGCGCCGGTGCATCTCCCGTGACCCGCCAGATAGGTGCGAGCGGCGTCGACGTCGTCGAACGACCGGCCTTGACGGTTGCGTACGTCACGCATGACCGAGCGGGCGCCGGCCAGCTTGCCTCCCCAGTAGAACAGGTCAGGCGCCAGAGCCAGGTAACCTTCGGACGCCAACCAGTCTGCCTGGCGCTTGAGATCGTTGCTCATGCCGAGAACGTCATGTAGTACGACCACCCCGGCCCACGGGCCGTCGCCGGCGGGCGACGACAGGTAGCCCGGCATCTCGCCCCGGGCGCCGGCAATCCTCACCTCAGTCGTGACGGCCCCCTTTGTCGCGCCAAGCGTACCCCTGCGCCCCTCAGTCTTCACAGGACCATCACAAACTGATCAACTACCGCTCACAACGGTGGGGGAGACATGAGTACAGCAAAACTGATCGCTGGCGCCAGGGTCACGGTTAAGGTCATGGCGGCGGGGGTGGGGGCCGCGGCGGCAAGGGCCGCGGCCACCGCCGATGAGCACGCCGGCGTGGACAACCAACTGAACTGACCGGTGAGGGCCCCTCCGGTCGACCCCCCGGCCCGGGCTCCTGGGTACTCAAGATGCCCGGAGCACGGGCCGGGGCTAAGGTCCCCCCAGGAGGGTGAGCCCATGGCCAACCTGTACCAAGACCGCTGGGTCACCTGCGGGGAGGACGAGATCAGAGTTTGCTGGTACTACCCGTGGGGCACCAAACGAATCCCGTACCGGTCGGTACGGGGCCTACGGCGAGTGCAGCTAAGCCTTATCAGGGGCAAGGGCCGGGTCTGGGGCACGACCAACCCGCGCTACTGGGCCAGCCTCGACCCCAAGCGAGCAACGAAACAGACAGGGCTGGTCCTCGACGTGGGGCGCTTCGTCCACCCGTTCATAACCCCCGACGACCCGGCCATAGTCGAACGGGTGATCCGTGAGCGCGCCCACCTCGGCGACGTGGCCGGTGGTACCACCCTGGGCCCGGTCATCTGACCCACGACCAGACCGAACGAGAGGGCATCAACATGTGCTGGATAAAGCGAGCAAGCTCGCGGTCGGGCATGGTCGTCACATTGTCGCCTCTCTGGCGCCCGGGTACGGCCGCTCTTGGTGCGGGGGGCCCGGAGCGCGCAGATCCATGGCGCAACGGAACCCGATTGTGGCGCAGCGGTCCAAGGCCGGCCCCAACCGGATGAACTTGGCACACCAATCAGGCGGGAGGACACCGCCGTCGGCGTACCAGTCCGAGCCCCAGGCCCGGTAGCCCGCGCCACCTTTCAGGATGGAGGACCGGGTGTGGCCGTCGGAGCTTTCGCTCTGCGTCCACTCCCACACCCGTTCCACTCCGTAGCCGACCTGGTCCCAACCCATGGCGTGCTGCCATTCGAAGGGTGTCGGCAGGCGCTTACCAGCCCACCGGCAGTAAGCCCGGGCGTCGTCGAGATCGACGAAGACAACCGGTGACCCGGCCTGCTCGGTCGAGGGGCCGGTGGGTGCCGGCCAGTGCCGCAGGAAGTTCTCCCCAAACCGGGGCCGGTAGCCGCTGCCCGCCAAGAACGACCGGAACTGGGCGTTGGTGACCGGACGCACGTCAATGGCGTACGGGCGCAGTGTGGCACGGCGCGTCTCGGTTATCACCTGGTGCAGCACCGGTGCCACGGCGTCAGCCAGCGGGGGCGGGCCGTCCAGTCCGCACTCGCGCAACCGGTACCGAACGGTCAATTCACCGCGGAAGGTCTCGAACCGTCGCATGGTGCCAGCCGAGAGGTCGTCACCCTCCCACGGGTCTCGGGCGCGAACCAGCACCGCGGGCTCCGCCATGGGGACCTGTGCCGGTGCCGCGGAGGGGACCTGTGAAGGGGTAACCAGTCGGACCGGCGGGCGAGGTCGCAATAAGGGCTCCAGCCGCTCCTGAGCTCGGTCGGGGCCGGCGGCGAAGGCGGCGATCCCGTAGGCGCCTATCTCTCCGGCCAGCACCGGACGGCCGCTCATCTCAGTGGGCGTGACGGGCGTTCCTTGGAGAAGGTCCCAGTAACGGTCCCCGACAACGACGTCAACGGGCAAGAGGCTGCCGCGGACCGGCTCGGCCGTCATATTGGCCACGGTCCAGAGCCGCAGTCCATCGACCTCCCAGCGACTGGCGTAGGTACCGCCGGCAGAAGTGGGTACGAGCGGGGACCACCGTCCTGGCCGGAAAACGTCGCCAAACAGCCGCTGCACGGGCCGCATAAGTCGCAGCAACGCTTCGTCCCGGCTCGACCACGGGTTCAACGTGCCGAAGACGTTCTCCCATACCACCACGCCCGCTCCGTTGAGCCACGCCAGGTGCAGCTCGTTGCTGTGGTCACGATGCCAGCGACGGACCAGGAGTTGCATGTGACGCGGTTCAAACCACTTGTTCCGCAGTACGTAGGGCGACGTGGTTTCGGGCGGCCATTGCGCCCAGGACATCGGATGGTCCGCTACTTGCTCCAGCGGTACCGTGTCCTCGGTCATCAGAGCTACCCCGGGCGCGCCCGATTGGAGGCGGCCGAGAAGCTCGGTGGACGCCCGGGCCAAAGTGTCGAGAAAAATGCCGTCTGCCCCGACGGTGGCGACCATTTCCACCAGCGTCCCGATTTGTCCCGCAGGTTCGCGTCGGGTGCCGATGTCCCAGGGACAGTAGGCGAGGATGGCCCGGGTGCCCAGGGAGTGGCACTCTTCCACCAGCTCTCTGAGCCCGGCCAACCCTCCCGGCAGCTGGCGGTAGTAGTCGAACTGGTCCCGGTCATCGAAACCTATCCGCGGGTAGGCATGCCAGAGCACAACCGCGTCGAACCCGCCGAAGCGCGCTACGGCCTGCCGTAGGACATCGAGCACCTGCAACTCGCCGCGGCCGGGCCGGTCCAACGCCTGGTCCCAGAGCATGAGCATCCCGCACACGAAGCACGACCTGGTCCAGGCGAGCTCGGGAGCCTCGTAACGAGCGCCGTCGTAAGCGATGGCGGCGCGAGCATCGTCCCGCCACCGCTCCAGTCGGCGGTGCCAATCGTCACCCGGCTCCGGGGCCGGGGGCGCCTGGCACAACTCGCCCCAGGCGTCCGCCGTTGCTCGAGTCACCCGGGCGGCCCCGCAGCTATAGCCTGGTTCGAGCCCTTCCCGCCTGGGCTGACCAGGAGCGAGCCGGCCAGCAGTGTTTCGCCCGCCTCGGGCATTCTCGGCAACCCGAACGTGACAGCCGTCCCGTAGCCGCCCACCACCGCCACAACCGACTGGTGGGCGAGCCCGCCCCACTCATCGGATAGCACCAGCCACCAGACCGCGCCAGATACGACGCTCGGCCAGGGTTATCACGAGCAGAGGCAGGACGCAGCTGACCGCCACAGCCTACCGGTCAGGATTGTTGAGCAACACCAACGGGTTCAGTAGGACCGCATGACGATGGAGGCGAGCGCAGGGCAGGGGTACGCTCGCACCGTGCGCCACATCCGTGCTCCGGATCGCGGAGTGGTGGTGGCCGGGGCCGGGCTGGTCGGGCTCCTCGTCGTCGGGACCACCGGCTACCTGGCCTTCGGCTACGGGCTGGGCTCGGCGGTGGCAATGACGCTGCTGACCCTGACGACGGTCGGCTTCGGCACCGCCCAGGGCTTGCGGACCGACGTCCTGCTGTTTACGGGCGGCCTGGCCCTGCTCGGTGTCAGCCTGTTCGCGACAATCCTCGGTCTGGCCACCACCGCCATTGTGGAGGGACGGGTCAGCCTCTTCTCCCGGAGCCGCCGTATGCAACGACGTATCGACCAGCTGAACAACCACTTCATCGTCTGCGCCTACGGTCGCGTCGGCCGTTCCATCGCCCGGGAGGTGCAAGCCGAGGGCCTGCCCTTCGTCGTCGTCGATTCCAAGACGGAACTACAGGCCGACCTGGACCGCGACGGCGTCTGCTACCTGCTCGGTCCGCCCTCGGACGAGCAGGTCCTCCGCCGGGCCGGGATCGAGCGGGCACGTGGTTTGATCTGCGCGGTGGACTCGGACGCCGAGAACGTCTACATAACCCTGGTCGCCCGCTCGCTGCGGCCCGAGCTGCCTATCGTGGCCCGGGCCGCCGAAGACCAGAGCGCCGACCGTCTCTACCGCGCCGGTGCCAGCAAGGTCGTCTCGCCGTACGTGACCAGTGGCCGGCGCATGGCCAACCTGGCCATACGTCCACACGTGGTGGACTTCTTCGACATCGCACGGGCGGGCCAACCCGACCTGAGGCTCGAAGAGCTGGTCATCACCGCCGGCTCACCGCTGGCCGGCCGAAGCCTCCGGGAACTGACCGGCCCGGCCGTCCCGCTCCTGCTGCGTCGCCATGACGGCCAGCTGTTGGCGAACCCGGCCCCGGAGCTGCACCTGCACCCCGGCGACACGCTCGTGGTCTACGGAGAGGCTGGCGCGCTGCGCCCGCTCGACTGACGACGCCACACAATTGACTCCCATGCTCCCAAATGGAGCTCGGGCAACTGGTGCGAGCGGCCCGTCAAGTTCGTCAGTACCACGGCGGCAGAAGCCCAATCGTCGCACAGTGGCAACACGATTTCGGTAGGGGTGGCGGAACAGTTGGCCGCGACGAGAAGCTCTGCGTCGCGGCCACGGCGCAAGAAAGCCCAAATCGCCGGATGGTCAGGGACCAGCAGCTCGAAGTCGCCCTCGATTACGACAGGGTCGGTGTGCCGCAGGGAGATCAACGTGCGATAGTGCTCGAGCACCGAAGCGGGGTCACCTCGCTGATCGGCCGCATTTACCCGCGTGTGGTCCGGGTTGATGGAGATCCAGGGCACGCCGCTGGTGAAACCGGCACCCGGGGTCGCGTCCCACTGCACCGGCGTGCGGCCGTGGTCGCGGCTCCTGCGTCCCATCGCCCAAAGCAGGCCGGTCAGGTCGACATCGCCTCGGGCCGCGGCCGCGGCGTAGAAGTTGAGCGCCTCGATGTCCCGGTAGTCGCTGATCGAGTTGAACGGAGCGTTGACCATCCCCAGCTCGTCGCCCTGGTACACATAGGGCGTACCCCGGTGCAGGTGTAAGACGGTAGCCAGCGTCTTGGCCGACTCCACGCGGTAGGTGCCGTCGTCACCGAAACGGGAAACGGACCGGGGCGTATCGTGGTTGCCCCAATAGAGCGAGTTCCACCCGCGCTCTGACAATCCCCGCTGCCAGTCCGCCAGCGACGCCTTCAGCGCCGGCAGGCGGAGAGGGCGTAGGTCGTAGCGGTGGTCGCCGACATCGACACAGACATGCTCGAACTGGAACACCATGTCG
>PMLI01000360.1 GCA_003158835.1 Acidimicrobiaceae bacterium | reverse complement strand
GGGATGATCCACCAGCACTTCATGCTGGTCCCGACGCTCACCGTGGCCGAGAACGTCTCGCTCGGGCTCAAGTCCACCAGGGGGCCGCTCAAGGACATCCGCCGCGTCTCGGCTCGCATCGAAGAGCTGTCGGCACTTTACGGGCTGGGGGTAAACCCCTCGGCCCTCGTATGGCAGTTATCGGTGGGCGAGCGTCAGCGGGTCGAGATCATCAAGGCGCTCTACCGCCAGTCGAGGCTCTTGGTGCTCGACGAACCCACTGCTGTCCTCACCCCGCGAGAGGTGGACGACCTTTTCGGGGTGCTGAGGAAAATGGCGGCCGAGGGTTGCGGCTTGATCTTCATCTCGCACAAGATCCGCGAGGTGCTGGCTCTCTCCGACCGCATTACCGTGCTCCGGGCGGGGAAAAAGATCGCCACCGTGCCCACCGGCGAAGTAACCGGAGAGCAGCTGGCCGAGATGATGGTCGGCCGCCAGATCGGCGCCGAGGGGCTTTCCACCGGTGCCGGGTCGGGCGAGGTCAGGCTCAAGGTCCGCGATCTTGTCGTGCGGGGGGACCGTGGTACCGACGCGGTGCGCGGGCTGTCGCTGGACATCTGCGCCGGGGAGATCGTTGGCGTCGCCGGCGTGTCGGGCAACGGCCAGCGGGAGCTGGGGGAGGCGATCGCCGGCCTGCGCCCCCCGGTACGAGGATCCATCCAGGTCGATGGGGCCGAGCTGGCCGGGAAGAAGGCGTCGGCGGCGCGAGCTGCCGGCCTGGGCTACGTGCCCGAGGAGAGGATGCGCGACGGCGTCATAGGGGACTTCAGCGTGGCGGAAAACCTCATGCTGGTCGACTCGGATAAGCCGGCGTTCGTCCACTTCGGGTTCCTGCGCCGCGGCTCGGTGCGCGCCCGCGCCAAGGAGCTCGTAGCCTTGTTCGACGTGCGTACTCCTGGTATCGACACGCCCACCCGCAACCTGTCGGGCGGCAACATACAGAAGCTCATCCTGGCCCGCGAGCTTTCAGGCGAGCCGAAGGTCCTTCTCATCGCCCAGCCCACCCGGGGCATTGATGTCGCCGCGGCCCGCTATATCCACGAGCGGCTCCGGGAAGAGGCAGCCAAGGGCATTGCCGTTGTCATCATCTCGGAGGACCTCGACGAGGTCATCGCCATCTCCCACCGGGCCCTGGTCATGTACGAAGGGTCCATAATCGGCGAAGTCGACCCACGCACCACGACCCGCGAGGCGATCGGGCTCATGATGGCAGGCATTTCGGCGCGCCAAGCAGCGGTGGCCGCTGCCGGCGGCTCGACCGACGGGGTCACAGAGCCGGGCCAGGGCGCGGAACCCTTGGCGGCAGGTGCTCCGTGACCTTCATCCAGCCCACCAGCTGGCCCGAGGCGCTCGAGGCCCGGGCGGCGCACCCCGAAGCCGTACCCGTGGCGGGCGGTACTGACGTGCTCGTCGAGCTGAACTTCGGCCGTCTTCACCCGAGTGCTCTGATGGACCTGAGCCGGATCGCCGAGCTGCGCGTCTGGGGTCGCGAGAGCGGCCAGGTCCGGGTCGGCTCCGGCGTCACCTACAGCGAGATCATCGCCCACCTGGTTGATGACCTGCCCGGGCTGGCTCTGGCGGCGCGCGCCGTGGGCTCACCACCGATCCGCAACCGCGGCACCATCGGCGGCAATCTCGGGTCGGCGTCTCCCGCGGGTGACTGCCACCCGCCCCTGATGGCCGCCCGGGCTGAAGTCGAGGTGGCCTCGTTGCACCGGCGCCGGACCATACCGATCAGCGAGTTTTTCGTCGGTCCAAAGCGCAGCGTGCTCGGCCGGGACGAGCTCATCGCCGCCGTGTGGGTGCCGGTCGCCACCGGCCCGCAGGTGTTTACCAAGGTAGGGACGCGCAATGCGATGGTCATCGCCGTCTGCTCGTTCGCGCTGGCGTTGCACCCACCAGAGCGCCGAGTCGGCACCGGCCTGGGGTCCGCCGGACCGGTCCCCTTGCCGGCGCACGCCGCTGAGCAGTTCCTGGAAGGCCACCTGGCCGAAACGGGGGCGTGGGAGTCGAGGGCCCCCCTGGCCGACAGCGTCCTCGCCCGTTTCGGCCAGCTGGTGGCGGAGGCCGCCCGGCCCATCGACGACGTGCGGGCCAGCGCCGCCTACCGCCGGCGCGCCCTGGAGGTCCTGGGCCGGAGGGCGCTGTCGTGGTGCTGGGACGAATACCGGGGAGCCAAGACGTGAGAGTGTCATGCACGGTCAACGGGGAGCGGCGAGTAGCCGAGGGCGTGGTCCCCAGTGAGAGCCTGCTGCACCTGCTCCGGGAGCACCTGGGCCTGATGGGGACGAAGAACGCATGCGAGCAGGGGGAGTGCGGCTCGTGCTCGGTCTATCTCGACGGTGTTCTCGTGTGCTCGTGCCTGGTGCTGGCGGGTCAGGCCGAGGGGCGCGCCGTAACGACCGTGGAGGGCCTGGCCGAGGGTGACGAACTCGTCCGGGTACAGCAGGCGTTCATCGACGCCGGCGCCGTCCAGTGCGGGTTCTGTACACCGGGCCTGATCATGGCCTCCCACGACCTGCTCCGGCGCATCGCCGACCCCGACGACGACGAGATCCGCGAGGCACTGGCCGGCAATCTCTGCCGCTGCACCGGCTACCAAAAGATCATCGACGCGGTGCACCTGGCGGCGCGCCCCTGAGACCTCTCAGGACAAACTTGGCTTTCATGTCGGGGTGAAGCGCGTCCCTGTTCCCCCGACCAGCGCCCGCTCGAGATTACCGGGATCGGTGATCAAAGCCTCGCGACCGCCGCCTTCCAGGTAATCGATCACGGCCTGGATCTTCGGCGCCATGCTGCCCTGGGCGAAGTGAGTGCCTTCGGCCAGGTAGCTCTTGGCCTCGGCCAGGCTGAGATGGCTGAGCGTACGTTCGTGCGGCGTGCCGAAGTTAAGCGCCACCTGTTCGACTGCGGTCGTGATCAAGAACAGGTCGGCATCGACCTCACGGGCCAGAAGGGAGCAGCCCAGGTCCTTGTCGATCACAGCCTCAACCCCATGGAGGTCGTGGTTGGCGTCGCGCACGACCGGGACCCCCCCTCCACCGACGGCGACCACGATGACTCCGGCCTCGATCATCTGCTTGATCGGGCCCAGCTCTACGATCCGAAGGGGGCGGGGTGAGGCGACGACCCGGCGCCAACCGCGGTTGGCGTCCTCTACGACGTCCCAGCCGTCTTCGCTTTTTCGGCGCAGGGCGACGGCTTCGTCCATGAACGAGCCGATCGGCTTGGTCGGGTTGGTGAACGCCGGATCGTCACCGGCCACCTCGGTCTGGGTCACCACCGCCGCCACCGGCCTGTCGATGCCGCGCCGGCCAAGCTCGTTCCCGAGGTTCTGGGCCAACGAGTAGCCGATGGCGCCCTGAGTGTCGGCCCCGCACACGTCGAGGGGCACCTCGTGGAGCTCGTGGGCGGACAGCTCTGAACGACGCAGTATGAAGCCCACCTGCGGGCCGTTGCCGTGGCCGACAATTACGTTCCAGCCTTGCTCGATCATCGAGGCTATGTGCGCGCAGGTTTCCCGAGCGGCCTCGTACTGCGCGCCCACGTCCATGTGCTCCTTGTCCTTGATAAGCGAGTTCCCACCGATGGCAATAACGGCGAGCTTTCCGGTCATAGCGCCCTTTCAGCTCATGGTCAGCGCCATCACGGCTTTCTGGCCGTGAAGGCGGTTCTCGGCTTGGTCGTACACGGCCGACTGCGGGCCGTCGATGACCTCATCAGTCACCTCGACGCCGCGATCGGCGGGCAGCGGGTGCATGAAGATGGCGTCGTCCTTGGCCATCGCCATGCGACGCGAGTCGGTTATCCAGGAGCCGTACTTGCTGATCGCCTTGGCTCCTTCGGCTTCGTCGGTGGTCTTGAGCAGCGCACCCCAGCTTTTGGCATACACGACGTCGGTGCCGGAAATGCCTTGTTCGAAGTCGTCCATGACCTCGAAGGAGGCACCCGTCTTACGGGCGTTTTGGCGAGCCTGCTCGACGATGTCGTCCATTAGGGCGAACTCGGGGGGGTGGACCAGACGGACGTTCATCCCGAAGCGGGGCAGCAATAGGACAAGGCTCTGGGGGACACTGATCGGCTTCTGGTAGCTGGCGGCGCACGCCCAGCTCACCGTGGCTGTCTTTCCCCTCGGGTCGCCAAAGCGCTCGATGATGGTCATGAGGTCCGCCAGCGCCTGATGGGGGTGGTAGATGTCGCACTGCATATTGAGCACGGGTACCCGGCTCGCCTCGGCGACGTCGCGAATGTAAGAGTTACCGACCCCCCAGTCGACGTTGCGAATAGCGATCCCGTCGTTGTAACGCCCCAGGATCTCCCCGATCTCCTTGGCGGTGTCGCCGTGCGCTATCTGGGTGGTGCGGCTCTCGATGAACTGGGCATGGCCCCCGAGCTGGGCCATGCCCGCCTCGAAGGAGGTCCGCGTCCTGGTGCTGGAGAAGAAGAACAGCATGGCGAGGACCTTGTCACGAAGGTACGGATGAGCCAGCCCGAGGGCGCGGTCCCTTTTAAGAGTGAAGGCCACGTCGAGCAGGGTGCCCAGCTCGTCCTTGGTCCACTCCTGAAGGTCGATGACGTCCCTTCCACGTAGGTTGGTCTGCATCGGTTCGCCTACTCGACCGCGCCGAGCACGAGCGATAGCAGGGCCATGCGCATGACGACGCCGTTGAAGGCCTCGAACCAGTAGCGGGCGTGGCGGGTGGCGTCAACATCGGGGGGGAGCTCGTCCATCCTCGGCAGCGAGTGCAAGATGATGGAGGTGCTCTTCGCCTTGTCCCGCAGCAGCTGGCGCGTGACCTTGTAGGCGGCCGGGGTCAGCCCCTTGTCGTCGTGGGCCTCGTCGCGCGATTTGGTGTAGTCCGCCTGCACGACCGGCTCCATGTAGATGACGTCGGCCTCGGCGATGCACTTCTCCACGCTCTCGACCTCCCGGTAGATCACGTTGCGCTCATCGAGCTCGGCCTTGAACTCCGGCAGCAGCGACATCTCGGGCGGGCACACCACGAGCCCTTCCATGTCGAACTGGGACATGGCGTAAAGGATCGAGTGCATGGTGCGCATACGCATATCGCCCACGCACAGCACTCTCAGGCCGTCGAGGGTGCCGAAGTGCTTCCAGATGGTGTAGAGGTCCGTGAGCACCTGGGTGGGGTGCTCTCCCCAGCCGTCCCCACAGTTGATGACCGGCACCGACGCCCACTTGGCCGCCTCGGCGGGAGCGCCTTGCTGGAAATGCCGCATGGCGATGACGTCGCCGTAGTACTCGAGCATGTG
>PMLI01000495.1 GCA_003158835.1 Acidimicrobiaceae bacterium | reverse complement strand
CCCGAACGGGTTGCCCGGTTGGTAGATATTGGCGTACTTGAGGATGTGGGCGCTGTGCCAGGCGCCGGCTCGCGCCGCTTGTTCGGTCCAGCGCTCGGGCTCGGGACGGAAGCGGTCGGTGAAGAAGACCAGCGAGGCCACCCCGGCCGTGCCGGCCGCGTCCACGACGGCCTCGGCCAGCCCGACGTCGAGAGCCCGCGGCTTGTCCAGCAGTAGGTGGCAACCCGCCCGGGCCGCCCGGATGGCCAGGGTGGCCTGGACGTCGGGAGGCAGCGCTATGGCCACGGCGTCGACCCGGCCCAGGAGCTCGTCCAGGTCCTCATAGCCGGTGGCGCCGAGGCGGGCCGCGACGTCGCGGGCTTTGGCGGGGTCCCGGCCCCAAACGCCTTCCAGCCGGGAGTGCGGGGAGCGGGCCAGGGCTGCTCCATGAGTGTGCAGGGCCCAGTAGCCGGTACCGAGCAGACCAAAACGAAGTGAGGGCATCGTCTCATCCTGCCTGTTCGGGCGCCGGCCCGCACGCGCCCGGCGCACGGGGCGGGATACGCTGGATCTGTGCCACGAGCCTCTGAGGCCCAGCCTCCAAGTACGAAGCCCCCAAGTCCGGGGCCGGCCCCGGCCGGCCTTCAAGACGGGGGCCTCGGCGATGGACCACCCAACCCGGCAAGTCCCGTATTGCACCTTTCGTGCTTGCTCGGCACAACCGTGAGCGGTCCCGGCCACCAGCACAGCGGGAGGTTGGTGGACGTGATCGCCCACCTGGCTGGCGCCAACTTCGCTGGTTGGCACCCCGCCGTGACAGGACTGGTGGTCGACGTCGACGGCCAGGACAGGTTCGCCGGCTTCGACCAACTGGTCAGCCTGAGCTACGGAGCCGCCATCTTGAAGGTGGAGCCAGCCGACCTCGGCCCCTTCGAACGCCGCCCGGGCGAGGTCCTGCTCGAACGAGACTTGCGCTCCCGTCACCTGATCCACCTTGAAGGGGCGCGCCTGGTGAGGGCGAACGAGATCGAGCTGGCCAGGATCGGGGCGACCTGGGAGGTGATCGGCGTCGACGTCAGTTCCCGGCCCGTGCTGCGCCGGGCCCTGCCCCGCAAGTTCCGCCGCAGGATTAGGGCGGGCCGGGTCGTCGACTGGGGCGAGATCGAGCCCTTCGTCGGCCATGTGCCCTCGGCCCGTCTGCAAATACCGTTCCGCAAGCTGCGCCGCCTGCACCCGGCGAAGCTAGCTGACCTGGTAGAGGCCGCCTCCCATGACGAGGGCGAGGAGATCATTCGAGCGGTAGGCGCCGACCGCGAGTTCGAAGCCGACGTCTTCGAGGAACTGGACACCGAGCACCAGCTGGAGTTCCTGCGGGGACGCTCCGACGAGGAAGCAGCCCGCCTGCTCTCGGCCATGGCTCCGGACGATGCCGTCGACCTGCTCACCGAGCTGGACCAGGACAGGCGCCTGCCCATCCTGGCCCGGGTACAGCCTGCCGCCCAGTCCAAGTTGCGCACCCTGCTCAGCTATAACCCCGAGACTGCGGGCGGGCTCATGAACCCGGACTTCATTGCCGTCCCGGCCGGCGCGACCGTGGCAGAGTCTCTCGAGGCCGTCAAGTCATCTAGCGCCCCTCCCGAAGCAGCGGGCGTGGTGTTACTGATGGCCGAAGACGGGTCTTTTCAGGGTACGGCGTTGGTGGTCGACCTCCTGCGCGCCAACCCGGCGGCCAGCGTCGCCGTGGCTACCAGGCGGGACCCGGCCACCCTGGCGCCTGATGCCGACATCCACGAGGTCGTCAGGACGATGACGGACTTCAACCTGGCCGTAGCGCCGGTCCTGAGCGAAGACGGCCGCATGCTCGGACAGATAAGCGTCGACGACGTCCTGGAACTGTTGCTGCCGACGGGCTGGCGCCGCCAGTACGGCATGGCTTCGCACGAATAGGTTTCCTAACTAGCTAAATAGCCAAAGGGGAATTTTCGCCCGGCTGGTCGTTTTCGTCCGGGCTTGGGCGTGGCCCGGGATAGGCGGTCCCGGCGCCGTGGGTGATAGGCTGGCGGGGTCAGGCAGTCGCACCCCTAGTGGTTAAACGTCCTGTTGGGGCTCCGTCCCTGGGACCGTGGCGGGGTGGGACTGCGAGCAGGCGATATAAGGAGCAGCACTGAGCGCCGACAGAGGGTCGCCCCACAAACCTCGGGCGCGCGCGTTGGTACCGGGCAGGGCCGTCTAGACGGGGCCCGGGCCGGCGTGTCGCGCCATACCAAGCACGCGTCAGCCCTACGAGCCCGGAGGTCCATCGGCCATGGCCAACGACACGCTGGACGGCACCGAGCCCGTCGCGGGGACCACCTCGGCCGTCCTCGACGAAGCGCACATCGGTGACATCCGCGGCGCCTTGGGGACCATCCGGCTGCACGACACCGGGGCGCGACGGGGTTGGGGCGCCCGGCTGTTGACCCTGGCCGCCATAGTGGGCCCGGGCATCATCGTCATGGTCGGCGACAATGACGCCGGTGGGGTCGCCACCTACTCACAGGCGGGTCAAAACTACGGCACGAGCTTGCTGTGGGTGCTGCCCCTGTTGGTCCCAGTGCTGATCGTCAACCAGGAGATGGTCGTCCGGCTGGGCGCCGTGACCGGTGTGGGCCACGCCCGCCTCATCAAGGAACGCTTCGGCCGCTTCTGGGGCCTGTTCTCGGTGGGCAACCTCCTGGTCCTGGACTTCCTCACCATCGTCACCGAGTTCATCGGTGTGGACCTGGCGCTGGGCTACTTCGGCGTGAGCAGGTACGTCTCCGTCCCCGCCGCCGCCCTGGGCCTGGTCGTCATCACGGCCAGCGGCAGCTTCCGGCGCTGGGAACGCTTCATGCTCCTGTTTGTCGTGGCCAACTTCCTGGTCATCCCCCTGGCCGTGTTCAGCCACCCCCGGGCCGGGCCCATTGTGCACGGCTTGCTGGTGCCGGGGATCGCCGGAGGGGCCAACTCGACCTCAGTCCTGCTCATCATCGCCATAGTGGGGACGACGGTGGCCCCGTGGCAGCTGTTCTTTCAGCAGTCCAACATCGTCGACAAGCGGATCACCCCCCGCTACATCAATTACGAGCGCGTCGACACCGTGATCGGCTCGTTGGTGACGGTGGTCGGCGCTTGCGCCATGGTGGTCACGTGCTCCTTCGCCTTCTCCCACACGGCCTTTTTCGGCCACTTCACCGATGCCGGCGGGGTGGCCCGCAACCTGGGCCGGGAACTGGGCCATGCCGCCGGTGCTCTGTACGCCCTGGTGCTGCTCAACGCCTCCATCATCGGGGCCGCGGCGGTGACCCTGGGCACGTCGTACGCGTTCGGCGACTTCTTCGGCGCCCACCACTCGCTGCACCGCAGCTTTTTCCAGGCCAAGGGCTTCTACACCAGCTTCGCCGGCCTGGTGGCGGTGGCGGCGGCCATCGTGCTCATTCCTCACGCCCCCCTGGGCCTGATCACGGTGGCGGTGCAGGCCCTGGCGGGCGTGCTCCTGCCGTCCGCGGCCGTGTTCCTGCTCCTGCTCTGCAACGACCGGGAAGTGCTGGGGCCGTGGGTGAACAGGCCGTGGCTCAACGCGCTGACGACCCTGGTCATCGGCGTGCTGCTGGTGATGTCCTTGATCCTGGTGGCGACCACGGCCCTTCCCCATATCGACGTAACCATCCTGGCCATGGTGCTGGCCGGCGTCCTGGTGGTGGCGCTGGCGGTGGGCGGGGTGCTGATGAGTTTGCGGCGACCGCAGGGCGCGGCGGCGGCGCCCCCCATACCGCGGGCCCATCGGGAGAGCTGGCGCATGCCGCCCCTGGCGCTGCTGGGCCGGCCGGAGTGGTCGCGGGCGCGTGTGCTGACCATGCGGGCGCTGAGCGGCTACCTGGTGGTGGCCGTGGTCCTCCTGCTGGTGAAGGCGGTCCAGCTCGGTTCCACCCACTGACTCGGTTCCACCCACTGAACGCGCCCGGCCCGGCGCGCCCGGCCTTATGCTCAGAGTAATGCCAGGAGCCGGGCCGGAGATGCCAGGCAGGGCCCGCCAGGGGGAGGACCGCGTCCTCACCGTCCCCAACGCGCTGAGCGCTCTCCGGCTGGCATGTTTGCCCGTTTTCGTAGTCCTGCTGGCCGAGCCGCATGAGTCGGGAAGATTGGCCGCGGCCGTGCTCCTGGCCGCTTCCGCCTTCACCGACGGCCTGGACGGCTATATCGCCCGGCGCTTCAACCAGGTGAGCACGCTCGGCAAGATGGCCGATCCCCTGGTGGACCGGGCGCTGGTGCTGTGCGCCGTGGTCGGCGCCACGGTCATCGGCGCGTTACCTATTTGGCTCGTCGTCGTCATCGCCTTGCGGGAGGGGACCGTCCTGGCCGGCAGCGGCCTGCTTTTCTTTTCTTCCCGCACGGCCCGCCTCGACGTCAGCCGGGCCGGCAAAGCGGGTGCCTTCGGCATGATGGTGGCTCTGCCGCTGTTCATAATGGGCCACGCCCCCTTCGGCGGGCACGAGGGCGCCCTGGTGTTGGCGTGGGTGGCCGTCGTCCCGGGCCAGGCCCTGGCGTGGCTGGCCGCCGTCCAGTACGTGCCCAAGGCCCGGGCCGCGTGGGCCGAGGGTCGCGCCGCGCCGGCCGAGGGTCGCGCCGCGCCGGC